>CAXTTW010000006.1:0-19975 GCA_964247255.1 uncultured Acidobacteriaceae bacterium | reverse complement strand
GCCCGCTTCTCACACCCTGCACGCCCCAAACCCTCCCCACGTTCAACGTGTCGCTCCTATGGAGCGACAGGCAGCGCGAATACGGGTTTATGTTCAGGACAAGCCGGTTCGCAGACACTCACAAACTGCAGCACCGCCAATTACGACTTTGCTGTCGGTCAGCGTATCCGCATAGTAGGGGGCGGCCCTTCGCCGGCGTCCGGGAAACATCCCATAGCGGCCTTTACGGAAGCGCCCAAGATTACAGAGCACGATGTGAACACTGCAGGTACGAAACACGTATTCTGCTACATCGTCAGTATCGCGGATCCATTCCAGGGGATAACAACACCCAGCCAACAAGCATGCTCCAACCCTGAACCCTCCCTTTCTCTCGTAACTTCCTACAACGAGGTTAATATTCAATACAGTGGAAACCCATTCTCCCCTTCTTTCTTATGGTACGTCTCGGAGGATGGAGGTCCTTTTCAGCTCTTGCAGTCAGTGGGAGGGATCACGGGAGCTGCCGTTAGAGATGACGGCCAAGCATTCATAATTCCCAGTCCCGCATTGAGCGGGGCCGCTTCCTCTCTCTCCAGCCGGGGCAGGTGGCCAACCAACGTCCAAGCCTCCGCCACTGCGAAGAATGAAGACCTGTTCACGACGATTACCGGAGGAAGCGGAAGTCAAATAACGATCAGCGATCCAATCGGATCGAGTTTTACCAACGGTAAGGTCTATCACGACGACACCCTTGCCGTCCAAAACACAATCACCGCTGCTGCTGCCAAGGGCGGAACTGTCCAGTTTGGAAACGGCACTTACAACATTTTTGAACCTCTCTTTGTGCAGGCCTCTTCTCTCTCGGGAACCTGGTCTTTTTCCCGAGACTACTCTACGGACCCGTCGAACGGACAATACTTCTATCTCTCCGTTCCCAACAGCAGCAAGGGTAGCGTCCACCTCGAGGGTTCCGGCGCGGGAACGATCCTGGCAATGCCTCCGACCAGGGACTTCTGGTGAGACTCATCGCGGTTAGAGCCACCGGCCGGCCGGCTTACCCTCCCTACACCACGCTTGGCATATACAATGTCGACCGAGGGTCTACACAGATGATCCTTAGCGGTAATTCAGGTTCGAATGCCCTGGCCGCCGGCGATGACGTCTACCTTTTCTCAGGCTCCTATGGAGCTCCAACTCCATGCGATTCCAAGAGCAACTATGCTGGCGGCTGCCATTTTTCCGAGCTCAACAGTATCGTTTCCACCGCTAGCGATGGCAATACGACCACTCTGAAGTATCCCGCTTCGAAGCGCTACTATCCTGATCAGTACGGCAGCACTTGGGGAGTGGTAAAAGTTCCAGGCCTGCTTCACGATATTGCCTTGGAGCACATGACGATCAACACCTACGACCCAATCACCGGCGGCGGTCAGGTAATCGGACTGGTTTTCAACGATCTGCATATCAATGGATATGTCAATGGCGGTCCATTCGGGAAACGGATTTAAGAGAGGGGTGACCATCGAGAACTCAACCTGGGGCTTGGGTGCCGGGGACGACACCTACGCTGATGTTGACGAGTACGACCAGTACACTGATGTTTCTTTCATCAATAACAGCGTGTACGGTGATTGTGCGACTCAGGCGTCCGGCAGGTCGGCACAATGCCGAATCTACGGCACTGAAGGGTCTTCTAACTTTACCTTGACGAACAACAACTTCTACAACGTCTCCGTGTTTTTCGACCAGACAACCGGCGACCTTCTTACCGGCAACACCTTTGTGAACGGAGATTTGAATCTTGGACTGGCATACGGGCAAAAGGCCTACTACTACGGTCCAAATATGGATGCCACCTACTTATCATTCGCATCCTCCACAAATGCCGACGTGGAAAAGAACGCCTTCCAAATCGATTCGACCTATGCAGCTCCATTTATTCTGAGGGTCGGCGACTTCACTACCAGCGTCATCGCCAACAATACTGTCACCTACAACGGCACAAATTTCACTCCGGCGATCTGGACCTACTCTGGGACGGTAACCGGCAATACTGTCAACATTTCCTCCTCCCCAAGCTCCGACGCAATCGTCATCGTTCCTGATGAAATTCCCGGGGGGCAACCGAGCAAGCTGAGTGTTCAAAACAACACCGTACAAGCCCCAACTCTCAGCGCTGGGATCTTCGTTCCGGATGTTGGCTTCAACGATACCCTGCCGGTCTGTATCCAGGGCAACATGTATACGAACTCAGGCGGGGCTGCGACCATATTTACAAATCCATCAGGTCAGGCTTTCTACGCCAGCGTGCCTTCAGAGCTGAATCTAAGCTGCCAGTAGGTATACAAAAGGACTTTTGATAGGCCGTAGCGTTGAGATTCATGCGCCACGGCGTTTGTTTTGCAGTTTGCTAAGCCGCATCGCCTATGTTCAAACGCCTACCCTCCCTCCTCCCGCTCCCCCTAGCTTGTGCTCTCGCAGGTGCAGTTCGCAAGAACGGTGCCCGCGCGAACCGCTGACACCAAATACATACTGACCGCGACGAAGAGCGTGCAGGCCCAGGTTTCCGGCCGTTGATACCAGAGCGACCAGTTCATATAGTACGTTGTCAACCCCAGCAGGATCGACAAGCGAAGCCATTGCGAAACCGGCGGTGCCGCCTTAAACGATCGGGAACCGAGCAGGATGGAACGAGCGAGCAAACCTGCCGCGAGGGCGAAAACAAAATCGAACAGCGCGAAGGAGTGGCGGTACGACAGGTGCCCGTGCGTGACTCTCGAGATCAGCTTAGCCGCGTAAATCACACCGACCCGGTACTGCGCCGGGGCTGGACCGGTCCCGCCGGCGAGCGCCGCAAGGCTCTCCGGGTTCGCCTGGAACTGTTTGCTGTAGGTCCAGTAATCGAGAAAAACAAAAGCCGCGACGAGGATGAGAAGGATCCAGAAAGAGACGCAGCGCAGGGCGGGGTTCGTCGAAGTGTTGCCGGGGAGTGTCGCGGGTTGCATGTGTCTCGTTCTCCGGAACGGGGGTAGCTCCGCAGAGCATAGCAGAGCGACTCTTCCTGAAGTGCGGTCTGCCTTTATTCCCGCTCGAGCGCTTCCCCGACCCGGAACAGCATCTCTTCGCCGAAGTGCGGCGCGAGCACCTGGATCCCGATCGGCAGCCCGCCGGACGAGAACCCGCCCGAAACGCTCATTCCGCAGATGCCGGCGAGCGAGGCGGTAACGGTGTAGATGTCGGCCAAGTACATGCTCAGAGGGTCGTCGATCTTCTCGCCGAGGCGGAATGCCGGCGTCGGCGCGACGGGGGTGATCAGGGCGTCGCAGTCCGCAAAGGCGCGGAGAAAGTCCTCAGCCAGGAGGCGGCGGACTTGCTGAGCCTTCCGGTAGAACGCGTCGTAGTAGCCGGCCGAGAGTGCGTATGTCCCCAGGAGGATGCGGCGCTTCACCTCCGCCCCAAATCCTTCGTCGCGCGTCTCCCGGTACATCCCGGCGAGCGAGGCAGCACCTTGCGCCCGGAAGCCGTAGCGCACGCCGTCGAAGCGCGCCAGGTTGGAACTGGCCTCCGCCGTCGCGATCAAGTAGTATGCGGGCACCGCGAAGCGCGTGTGCGGCAGCGAGACTTCCTTGACCTCCGCGCCTTGGGCTCGCAGCGCATCGATGCCCCGCTCCACGGCCTGCCGCACCTCCGGGTCCAGGCCTTCTCCGAAGTACTCCCTGGGAACTCCAATCCTGATGCCGTTTACCCCTTCTTCGCGTTCCAGCCCGCCGACGTAGTCCGGCACGGGCCGCTCGGAGGAGGTCGCATCCAGCTCGTCGTGCCCGGCCATCACCTGGAGCAGCTGCGCGGCATCTCGAACGGTATGCGCGAACGGCCCCACCCGGTCCAGGGACGAGGCGAACGCGATCAGTCCGTACCGGGACACGCGCCCGTACGTGGGCAGGACGCCGACCACCCCGCAGAAGCTGGCCGGCTGCCGGATAGATCCGCCGGTGTCGGTGCCCAGGGAGCCTGCGACCATGCCCGCAGCCACGGCTGCGGCCGACCCACCGGACGAGCCGCCGGGAACGTAGTCGAGATCATGGGGATTTCTTGTCGGTCCGAAGGCGGAGTTCTCGTTGGAGGAGCCCATCGCGAACTCGTCGCAATTGAGCTTACCGAGAACGACGGCACCGGCCTTTTCCAGCCTGGCGACTGCGGTTGCGGTGTAGGGGGCGATGAAGTTTGCGAGCGTGCGCGAGCCGGCCGTGGCGGGCAGGCCTTCGACCATCAACGCGTCCTTGATGCCGATCGGGATGCCGGCGAGCGGGGGTGCCTGTTGATTTGAGGTGAGACCGGCGTCGATCATTTCGGCCTGGGCAGCGCTGCGCCTTTCGGCCAGCGACAAAAACGCGTGTACGTCGCCGTCGCGCTCACGAATTGCTTCAAAGCAACGCTCCGCGGTCTTCCGCGCCGTTGAGGTCCCGCTGAGCAACGTGGCGCGCACACTGGCGACCGTCGGCGCGTTCTCAGGCACTCGCGCCGAAACGCTTTTTCTTTGTTCCGCGGTGTCTGGCATCAACGCTCTATAACCTTGGGAACTTTGAAGAACGTCCCGTCCGTGGCAGGCGCACCTTCCATGACCGTCAACCGGGAAAGCGAAGATCGGGGTTCATCCCGGCGCAGATCGGACCGCTGTCGGCCGGACCCGAACAGCTCCGACACATGCGTCAGCGGCGCGACTCCCTCGGTATCGAGCTGTTGCAGTTCGTGCACGTAGCCCAGAATGCTGCCGAGATCCCGCCCCATATGGTCCAGCTCCTCCGGTGTAAGCGCGAGCGAAGCCAAAGCCGCTACGTGCTCAATGTCCTCGCGCCCAATTCTTGCCGATCCATGCTCTCGCTCCACGCCCGCCCTCGATCCGGAATACGGCAAGTATAGCCGCCTGCTACTGCACGACCAACTGCACGGTGGCGGTCCGTTCCGCGCCGGGGAAGTCACCTTTGAGGGTGATGGTGTACGTGCCCGTGGGCGTCTGCCCCGCTTGCGTGCCATTCGCGTTGGCTTGTACGCCGGTTGCGTGCACGCCGCAGGCGATCGGCGAAACAAGCGTCAAGACTGCAGCGGCGGCCACCAGCAAGCGCCGGCGCGCGTCTCCGCGAAGAAACAGAACCGGGCAAAGCAGCGCCAGCGCGGCACCGCCCGTCCACCAGCGGCTCGCCGGATTCTTGCCCGACGAAGCCGTCGTGTTCGTCACAATGGACACTTTAACGAAGCCCGGGGCACCTCCCGCGATCGCCACCGTGGACGGGTTCGCGGTGCAGGTCGTGTTCGCCGGCGCGCCTGAACAGCCGATGGTCACAGTGCCGCTCGAAGCACCGACAGGGAGGACGTTGAGTGAGTAGACGGCAGTCTGGCCCTGCGTGATGACGCGCATGGGAACCGAGCTTGCCGTGGCGATCGGGTCGGTGACGGCGAGTTGGAAGTCCTCGCCGGAACCGGCCAGGCCGATGGAAGTTGACTCAGGGGTGCTGCCTACCATTCCGTTGATCTTCAAAGAGCTTGCATGCGCGCCGACTGCTGCAGGCGTGAAAACAATCGTCATCTGGCAGGAGGCGCCCGGATCGAGAACACCCTTGCAGCTGGAGGAGCTGACCGTATAGCTCGGGTCGTCAGGCTGGGTGATGGAAGCCAGCGTCAACGGCGAACGGTTGATGTTGCTGATCGTCACGGTCTGGCTCTGCGTCGCTACGCCGAGGGCATACCCGCCGAAGTCGAGGCTCGACGGCGAGGCCTGCGGCGGGGAGGCCTGAGACGTAAGCGGCGGCAAAGTACCTTGCCCGTTGAGAGTGACGACCTGCGTGTGCAGTGCATCGGTAATGGTCAGAGTGCCGCTTACCGAGCCGATGGCCTGCGGGATGAACTCGACCGCCAGCGAGCAGGACGCATGGCCTGGGAGTGAAGGGCCGCAGTTGTTCGCCACGCTGAACGGCCGATTGTTCGCCGTGGTCACAGCCGCGATCTGCATCAGGGCCGCGTCGCCCGAATTGGTGAGAGTGATCGACTGAACAGGAGAGCTGAGACCGATGGCGGTAGGCGGAAAGGCGAGCGAGGTCGCGCTCAGGGTGTCCGTGGGCGGGGTGAGCCCGATGCCGACAAGCTGCGTGGTCTGCGTTTCGCTGCCGGTCGAGGCGGTGAGGGTACCCGTCCGCTTGCCGCCCGCGCTCGGCGTAAAGGCCACGTAAAGCGAGCAGGCCGTGTCCGGCGGCAGCGAGGCGGTACAAGTACTTGCCACGATCGCGAAATCGCCGGTGATGGTAAGTGGTTGGAGCGCGAGCGGCTTATTTCGGTCCAGGTTGCTGATGCTGATCAGGGTGGGCGAGGTGTAGCTTTGGCCCACGAGCAGCGGCCTGTCGAAGGTCAAGGTTGCGGGGTCGAGGGTGAGCGCCCGGCCCGTCCCGCTCAGGCTCGCTTGCGCTGCTGGCGCCCCGGATACGTCCGCGATTGCGAGCGAACCGGCCAGGACACCGCTCGCGGTCGGCTGGAACTCAACGCCAACAGTACACGCGGCACCGCCGCCGAGGCTCACGCCGAGCCCGGTTGTGCTGTCGACGCAGCTGTCATTCGCAAGGACGTACTGGCCGGACAAAATAGGTAAGCCTAGCTGCGTCGCGACGTCGCCCGTGTTTCTCAGCGTCAGGGTTTGCGGTGTGCGTGTTCGGGTCTGCTCGGCCTGCGTACCGAAATCGAGCGCAGCGGGAGAAAAGCCAAGCTGAGCCGGTGCCAGTCCAGGGCCATCAAGGGCAACCACGGCGGAGCTGCCGCCTCCCGAGAGTGTCAGGGTCGCCGGCCGGTCCCCGCGCGCGGAAGGCGTAAACGTCACGGCGACCGTGCACGCCCCATTTGGATCGAGGCTCTGGCCGCAGCTCGACTGCGCCGCGTACTCGGGGGAGGAGCTCTGGACGCTATTCAATGGTACGCTGACGCCGCCGGGGTTCGAGAAGGTGACAGTTTGCGGGGCGGAGGTTTGCCCGATCACGATCCCCGCGTACATCAACTTCCCTGGGGAGGCCTGGATGCTCCCTGGAGGTACGCCCGCTCCATCGAGAGGATCGGCCCATGTTCCGCTGCCGTCCGAGGCAGGAATGGTCAACAGACCTTGTACGTCGCCCTTGCCGGCCGGCGCGAACGCGACCTGGACCCTGCAACTTGCCCCGGCCGCAAGGGAGCCGCCGCAGCCGTTCGCGACGCTGTATCCGCCGCTGGTGAAGGGCGCTCCCAGAGGAAGGGCGAGGTCGCCGTTATTCGTGACGGAAACGGTTTGGAAAGAGGAAGATCCAATGACGACTGGCCCGAATTGGACGGGGTTCGGAGCAAAGGTCAGCGAACCCGGATTGACCCCGGAACCTGCCAGGCCGACCTGTGCGGTCCCGCCGCCGCTGCCGGTGTCTTTCCAAGCGAGACTGAACGTGCCGGAGGCCTGGCCGTGCTGCTGAGGCCGGAAGGCGATCTGCACCGTGCAGCTCGTATTAACTGGGAGGGTAGAGCCGCAATCGCCACTCGTGAGGCTAAAGGCGGCGTTCGAGAGAGTAGGAGAGCCGAGCGTGATAGCGCTGCCGCCTCCATTTGCCAGGTGAATCGCCTGCGAGGCGGAAGTCTTGTTGACGATCATCTGGCCAAAGTCAAGGCCGGCGGGCGTGATGGTCAGCTTGCCGGGGTCAATTCCGGTGCCTGTCAGTGCCTCGGAAGCGAAAGCAGGGCTGCCGTCGTTGGCAATGGTCAAAGTTCCGGTGCTGGAGCCCTTTGTCGAAGGCGTAAATGTGACCTGGATTGTGCATGTGGCGGCTGCCAGCAGGGTTGTACTCGCGACGCAGGTGCCGCCAGTGACCGCGAAGTCGCCCGTGGCCGCGATCGAGGAAAAGTGGACGGTCGTGTCGCCGCTATTGGTCACCGTCGCGCTCAGGGTCGCGTTGGCATCGGTGGCTACATTGCCGAATCCGAGGGAGGGAGGCGAAAACGCCAGCTTTCCTGGAGTCACGCCATTGCCGTCGAGCGTGGTGACCGCGGAAGCTTCTGCGCCATCACCTGGAATCGTGAGCTGCCCTTGGCGATCACCACGCGCCGTGGGCGTAAAAGCCACGTTTACCGAGCAGGCGCTGGAGGGTGCGAGCGTGGCACCGCAGGTGGTGCTCTGGATCGCGTAATCCGCGTTGGTGCTGAGCGTTCCGAGCGCGATGGGGGTACCGCCCGTGTTGCTCACGGTCGCCATTTGAGTCGGGCTGGTCGTGCCGATAACCCGCGTGCCGAACTGCATGCTGCCGGGCGAGATCGAGAGCTGGCCGGGCGGTGCTCCGGTCCCGCTCAGGTTCGCGGTCAGCGGCCCGTTGGAGGAATCCGTTGTGAGTTGGAGCGTCGCCGGTTTGAGCCCCGGCGCGCTCGGGTGGAAAACGACCTGCACCTGGCAGGTGTCGCCGGCCTTGAGGCTTTGCGGGCAGTTCTGGTTGCTCACGTAGTAGTCGGAGGTACTGAGGGTGGGCGGCCCCAAGGTCACCGCGACGCCGCCCGTGCTCGCCACGGTAAAGGTTTGCGCGGTGGACGGGGAGTTTTGGGGCGTGTCCGGAAAGGTCCAGGAGTTTGGCGTGATGCTCGCGTTCGGCGGAGCGGCGCCTTGCCCGCGGAGCGTGGCGGAAACAGGCGAGTTGCTGAAGCCACCCGTCAGCGTGACCTGGCCCGAGTAGGTCTGCGTGCCTGGGGGCGTGAAGGTGAGGTTGATCGTGCATTGGCCCCCGTTTGCGGCAAGGGTCTGCGAAGTCGCCGGGCAATCGGTGCTTGCGATGGCGAAAGGTCCGGTCACCGTGAGCGCGTTGAGCGTTGCGGGATTTCCACCCGTGTTGCGAACCAGCAGAGCGGACGCGGCAGATGTTGCGCCGGCTGCCGTCGTCGCGAACGTGACTGGATTAGGAGAAAGCGTGAGCGCTGCGGGAGCAGTTCCGGTCCCGGTCAGCGTCGTGGCAGCGGTGCCGTTGCTTCCGTAAGGTACGGAAAGGGTTCCGTTGGGCCGCGAGTTCGGCTGCGAGGGGGTGAACGTCAAGCCGATCGTGCAGGTCGCCCCATTAGGGCCCAACGTGGATCCGCAGGTGTTGTTCGCGACCGCAAAGTCACTGTCGCCGGTGACGGCGGGCGGCGTGAACTGAGCCTCACTCCCGCCGCTGTTGGTCACGGTCACGTTGTGGACCGATGAGATCGTCCCCTGTTGCTGAGGGTCGAAGGCGACCGGGTTGGGCGAGAGCACGACAAATGGCGGGGGCAGCCCCGTCCCGTTCAAGCGCGCACTCGGCACATCGCCCGCAGGCACGCTGGTGGTAGGCAGCGTGAATTGGCTCGGACGCGCGCCCTGCTGCTTCGGTGTGAACTTAATGCTGACGGTACAGCTCTTGCTTCCCCCCAAGGACAAGTTGGAGCAGCCGTCGGCTGCGAGGGTGTAATCGGCTCCGAGCGTGGCCATGCCGAGCTGGGCCGCGGCTTGCCCGGTGTTGGTCACGGTGATCGATTGCGCGCTTGAAGCGTTCCCGGTTCCCGTGTCGGGGAACTGCAGTGACGTCGGCGTCCAGGTCAGGTGGGCGGGCGTTACGCCTTGTCCGGTGAGGTTGACGTTGGCGTTGTTCGCCGAGCTCGCGAAGGTCAGCACCGCCGTGCGTGTTCCGGACATGGACGGTTGAAAGACTACCGGCACCGTGCAGGTCGCCCCCGCCGCGAGGGAGCTTCCGCAGGTGCTGCCTGTCGTCAGCGCGAACTCAGCCGGATTCGTTCCGGAAAGGCTGCGCCCGGTGAGCTGGATGGGGGCTCCATTGCTCACGTCGTTGGTCAGCGTCACCGATTGTGGATCCGAAATCGACCCCGTCGCCGTGGTCGGGAAGCTCACCGTTCCGGGGCTTACGGACAGATGTCCCGGCGGCAAGCCTTGGCCGTCTAGGGAGGCCGTGGTCGTGCCGGGCTGGGTGTTCGCGATGACGCTTAGCGTGCCTGGACGGTCGCCGGTTGCCGTGGGTTTAAACGTGACGGTAATCGGACAGCTCGCGCCCGTCGCGAGGGTCGCGCCGCACTGGTTAGTTTGCGTGTAGTCCGCGGGCGAGGCGAGGATTTGCCCGATGTTGAGCGGCACGGAGCCGTTGTTCTGCAACGTGAAGCTGCGGGTACCCGGACTGGCCGCGCCGACTCCTGTCGCGTCGAAACTCGCGCTGCCGGGCGAGAGCGTCGCCTGCGCGGGTACGGACGAGGTGGTCAGTCCGATGGTCCAGATTCCGCGTCCATAGGTGCTGGCTTCCAACACGTTCACGCCATTGCTGTTGACGACCTGCAAGTCTGTGATGGGAGCGTTCGGCAGCCCTGAGGATAGCTGCTGCCAGCAAGCCTGGAACCCAAAACCGCGTGGGACGCAGTTGCCGACGTTCTGGGTCCAGTACACGCCGAAGTCGCCGGCTACATATACGTCGTTAGGGTTATTCGGGTCGACCACGATCTTGTTCACCGGCGCGGCCACGAGATTGTTGGTTAAGTTAGCCCAAGTCGCGCCGCCATCGGTGGAGCGATAAATGATCCCGCCCTGCCCCTGCGGAAAGCCCGCGATGCCGACATACACCGTCTTGCCCGATGTGTCGCTCGGATCGAAGGCGATCGTGGAGATCGCGCCGCCGGATGGATTGAACTGCTGGTCCCCATTGAGCTGGTTCGTGACCGGGTTGCGCCAAAGGTCCGTCCAGGTCACCACGCCGCCGCTCTGGGGCACGGTTGCGCCGAAGATATGGCCGGGCACACTGCGGCCGGGGCCGCCGGGTGTGCTTCTGCCGCCGTTCACGAGCGCGGCCATGCCTGCATACATGCGCTCGCCGCCCGTGTTGTAGCTGCCGCCCGCGCCGACCGCGCTGATAAGCGAGTTGCCGTTGCAGACACTGCCGCCCGCGCCGTCGAGCGGCACGCTGAGCAGGTTTGAGCCGCTCCAGCCGCCGCCCGCTGAACCCAGCCACATGCGGCAGGTACCCAGCAAAACATTCGCCGGATTGCCGGGGTCCAGGATCCAGGGCGCGGACGGGTAGCCGTTCGTAACGATGTCGTCGGTGTCGTCGTTCACGTCGGCGCGGGCGATCGCCGGGCTGGCACCGAAGCCGATTGTCGTGCAATTGGCGCCGCTCGGGCAGTGGAAGATGCCGAGGCCGGGAAAAGCGTCCGCGAGCCAGTTGCTCGGTGTATTCGGGTCGATGGCGACGTAGCTGCCTTCACCGGTCAACAGCTGCTGCCAGATGCCGGTGCCCCTCGCGCTGCCGGCCACACCCAGCGCGCCCAATCCCGCCAGCACGAGCGAGCCGTTGTTCGGCGTCGCCGCGAAATGGCTGACCTCGGCGAGCGAACCCAGGCCACCGTTCAGGTTGTCGAAGTGCCCCGCATCGTTGGCCGAACACACCGGTCCGGTTTGCAGGAGCCAGTCAGGGGTGCGCCACAAGCCGCCATCGGTGCCGAAATACAGCAGGCCGCTCGCGGCGAGGGATCCGTCGATGGCATGCACCGAAGGCGCGACTTGCCCGGAGTTGCAGGTGCCTGTGTTTGTGGTGTTGCGCCAGGTGCAGCTGTTTGCGAGCGAGCAGCGAAAAATATCTTCGGTGCCGACAAACAGCAGCGTGTCCTGCTGCGTCTGCGAGGGCACCGCCGCGAGCGCCAGGTTGTAGTCGGCCGCCGGGATAACACCGGTTCCGTCCTCGAGCGCGACGGTGTTTCGCTGCGTTCCCCAGGTCGGCGTCGCGCTTGTATTGCACTGGTTTACCTGAAGACCGCTCGAAGAGCACACATCCTGAAACAGCCCTTGATCCTTATTGTGGACATCCACGGTGAGGGCGAAGGTGTCTCCGGTAAGCGGTTGTACCGCCAGCACGCCGCGCTGGATGGGGCAAGTTCCGTAACTTTCGCAGCCGGACGTAAACCCGGCGCCGGGTTGGCGCGCCAGCCGCGTCCACGTTTTCCCATCCGGACTTGAGTAGTAGCCGAACGACTGCACCGCAGCCAGAAACATCCCGCGTTGCCGATTCCACACCACCGAGGTCGCCGGTACCCCGATCGGCGGGGAGCCGTTCGATCGGTTGATGGTACCGGCCACGAACCAGGTTTGCCCCGCGTCGGTCGAGTAGTACAGGCCCGGGGTTGGCCCATATTTGACATTGGCACCCGCGATCCTGCCTTCACGTGACTGCGCGACCGCGGCAACCACCAGGTTCGCCGTCGTGGTACTCCAGGCAAAACCCGCGAAACCCGCGCCGACGAACGAATATTGCTGGTTGGAGTCGCTGCTCTGGGTGATCTGCGACCAGGTACTGCCGCCGTCCGTAGAACGCAGAATGCCTACGCCGTAATAGGAGTCGAGCGCGTCGTTCGGGTCACCCGTGCCTGCCAGGATCGTCTGATTGTTATTCGGATTGAGGCTTAAAGCGCCGATCGACAAGGATGGAACATAAGGCTGGCTGACCTGGAAAACACCCAGGTCGTCCGTCAGCGGGCGAAACACAGGCTTCCCCGTTTGCGGGTCGGCGCTGCTTTTCCACACGCCCCCACCAGTCGCGCCGACATACACCGTGCTGCCCGTCGCATCGCTGCCGTCGACCGCCAACGAACTGATGCGTCCCGTGACCAGTCCATACGCCGGCGTGTTGACCTGGAGCGGGCCCAAAGGCTGCCAAGGCGCTTGAGACTGCCCTGACTGCCCTGCCTGCGCGAAGGGCTTGGCCGTCGAACGCGGCCCGACCGGCGATCGAGCAGGCTGGATCGCAAGTGCCTGCTTCTGCCCGCGCGCGGCCGCCAATGCGGGTACGGGCGAGGACGCTGCCCCGAGCGCCGGATCGAACCCGATGCCGCGGCTCAGCAGAAACCGCCGGTCCGCCGCCTTTTGCCGGTCGGCCTGCTGTGCGCGCGCACCCGCGAGCCCCCCCAGGAGCAGCAGCAGCAGCAACAACCAGCCTCGCGAACCGCACAGACGCTTCAAGCGTTTAGACCCTCTCGACCAGCCGCTCCCTTCCCGTTCGTGCGCGCAAAGCAGGGCGGCCCTCGCGCAGGCGAAGCGCGGGCGGGCGGCGCTGAAGCTCAGGCCCGGGGGGAAGACAGACGGGTTGGTAGCCCTTCTATCGGCATCTCCGCTCCTTCGCTACACGGTACTTCGGTGTGAAAAAGCACCGCGGTAACGCATCCAAACCTGGCAAGGAGCTCCCCCATGAAAGCAGTGGTCCTCGAGGAAACCCGCCGAATCGCCGTCAAGCAAGTGCCCGATGCCGAAATGCAGGCGCAAACCGACATCCTGCTTCGCGTCACCTCCACTGCTATCTGCGGCACCGATCTCCACTTTTACGAGGGCCGGATGCGCGGGATCGAGGGCGGGGTCATCGGCCACGAGCCGCTCGGGGTCGTCGAAGAAGTCGGCTCCTCTGTCGCGAACGTCAAAAAGGGCGACCGCGTCACCGTCCCCACCCACATCTGCTGCGGCTTCTGCGCGATGTGCGTGGCAGGCAACTCCTCGGCCTGCCTAATGACGAACCCCGGTGCCGCTGGCGCGGCGTACGGCTACCCGAACAAGGGCGGCTACCAGGGCGCGCAGGCCGAGCTGCTCAGGGTGCCCTTCGCCGACGCGAACTGCCTCAAGCTGCCCGGCGAACCCGGCGATCAGTGGGAGGACGATTTCGTCCTGCTGGCCGATGCCTGGACCACGGGCTACCACGCCGCGGCCACCTGCGAGATCGGCCCCGGCGACTCGGTTGCGATCTTCGGCGCGGGCGCGGTGGGGCTACTGGCCGCGTACTCGGCGAGGCTGCGCGGGGCGGCGAAGGTTTATGTCGTAGATGCGGTAAAGGACCGGCTCGAGAAAGCAGGCGAGCTCGGCTGCGTCCCAGTCGACTTCCTCGCGGGCGATCCGGTCGAGCTCATCAAGGAACAGCAAGGCAAGTGGCGGACCGGCAATGCATTTCGCAATGAGAAGCCGCTGCTCGGGGTGAGCTGCGCGATTGATGCGATCGGCTTTCAGGCACGGTCCAGAGAGGATTTCAGCAAGGAAGAGCCGCACTGGGTCACCGAGGCCATCGCCGAGTTGATCAATCCCAATGGACGCGTCGGAATCGTGGGTTTGTGGCCGCCCAAGGATCCGAACGGTACCGAAGCCAGCCTGAAGGAGGGCAAGCTGCTTGTCCCATGGGACAAGTTCTTCGGCAAGAACGTACGCATCACCCTGGGCCGCGACGACGATGAGCGCTGGAACGGCAAGCTGCGCGACATGATCCTGACCGGGGCCGCCAAGCCCAGCCAGGTCGTGAGCCACCGGCTGGCGCTCGATGAAGCTCCCGATGCATTCCGCAAATTCGACGCTCGGGAAGAGGGTTACATCAAGGTGATCCTCAAGCCGTAGGCTTTCTACACTCCTCCCGCGTAAGGAGCGACCACGGCGAACAAAAGTGAGCAACCACCCAGTACTTTCGTCACCATGGAGGTACTCCTTTCCCGAATCCCGTACCCCTTTTGTGTTATCAAGTTGTTACAGGCCGAGCAGAGTCTCGCGCCGTTTCTGTCAGCGCTGACAGCTTCAGGCGTTGACGCAACCCAAACCGGCAGGCGAGGCGTTCGATCCCTCCCCCGGCGGCATTACCCCTTTCTGGAGGCAGTCCCCCCATGCAGTCGAAACTTCCCCTCAAGCGCTGGGCGAGCTATGTCCTGCTCGCGGCCCTTTCCGCGTCGCCCGCGCTCGCGCAAAGCGACTCCGGCACCGTCAACGGCACCGTCGAGGACGCCACCGGCGCGGTCATCCCCGGCACTTCGGTCAAGCTCACCAATGTCGATACCGGCGCGGTCAAGACCGTCCAGTCCGGCGCGGACGGCAACTTCCTCTTCCCCTCTCAGCCGCGCGGCAACTACAAGGTCGAGGCCTCGCACGACGGCTTCGCGACCGTGATTCAGCGATTCACTCTCCAGGTTTCGCAGAACCAGACGCTCGATCTGAAGCTGAACGCGGGTGCCGCCACCACCGAAGTTCAGGTCACCGACGCGGCCCCCATCATCGATCTGGCCGACTCCACCATCGGCGAGGTCGTCGCGGGCCGCCAGGTTACGGAGCTGCCGCTCAACGGGCGCAACTTCACCCAGCTCGCCCTGCTCACCCCCGGCGTCACCCGCGGCAATTACGGCAACGCCGCTTCCGGCCAGGCGGGCAACGTCGAAACCTTCCGCAACTCGCAGTCGGGCGGCGGCTCGCTTACCTCGAACGGCCTGCGCCCGCAGGCGAATAACTTCATTCTCGACGGCGTCGACAACAATGAGTCGCTCGTCAACACGCTCGACTTCTTCCCCAACATCGAGGGCACAGAGGAGTTCAAGGTCAACACCAGCACGGCCCCGGCGGAGTTCGGGCGCGCGGGCGGCTCGGTAGTCCAGTCCTCCATCAAGTCCGGGACGAACCAGATCCACGGCTCGGCCTTCGAGTTCGCCCGCTCCAGCCTGTTCGACGCGAGCCCGAACTACACCTTTCTCGGCGCCGCGCCCACGCCCGCCCTGCCCTTCAAGCGCAATACCTTCGGCGGCTCGGTCGGCTTCCCCATCTTCAAGGACAAGCTGTTCCTTTTCGGCGACTACCAGGGCCTGCGCGACGCTTACCCGCTGAACCCGGAGATCATCACGGTGCCCACGGCGCAGTTCCGACAGGGTAATTTCGCCCAGCTGCTCGGCACCGGGCTCACCCAGACGCCGACCCAAGGCCCTGGCTCGACCCTGAAAACAGGCCCCTCCGGTGCAATCTATGACCCGCTCACCGGCCTGCCGTTCGCGGGCAACATCATCCCCGCCAACCGCCTCAACCCGGTTGCGGTCAACTACCTCAACGCCTTCCCCTTGCCGAACATCCCCGGCACCGGCAACGGCACCGAGAACAACTACCGCACCATCCGCAACAACATCACCAAGAACAACACCTTCGATACGCGGCTGGACGGAAACCTGGGCCGGAACGACCGCGCTTTCTTCCGCTTCATCTACGACAACTCAAACTTCACCCGGACCTCGCAGCTGCCCAACCTGCCCGCGGGCTTCGCTTCCGGCTCCAACTACGTGCACGCACGCGGCTATGCGCTCGGGGAGACGCACACCTTCTCGCCCAACATCATCAACGAGTTCCGCGCGGGCTACAATCGCTACACCATCGCGAACGTTCCCGTGTTCTCGGGCGTTCCGGTCGCGGCCAACCTCGGCATCGTGAACGCCAACCGCACCGCGCAGCTCGGGGGCGGCGCGTTGATCGGCGGCAACGGCTCGCAGCTCTCCTACACCGGCGACTACGGCACCTATGTCGTGCCCGAGAACACCTACCAGTTCAACGACGCGGTCACCATCCTGCGCGGCCGGCACTCCTTCAAATTCGGCGGCAACGGCATCCGCCGCGACGTGGCATTCTTCCGCCCCATCGCGGGCAAGGGCTTCTTCCAGCTCAACAACGGCGACTTCACGGGCTTCGACACCTCCGAGCTGCTGGTCGGCTTCGCGGACAACTACGCGATCGGCGCGCAGACCGGACTGTTCGATACCCGCAACTACGAGGTCGGGGCGTTCGCACAGGACGACTGGAAGGCCTCACAGCGGCTGACGCTCAACCTGGGCGTCCGCTGGGACCTGCTGACCTTTCCCTTCGAGGTGGAGAACCGCCAGGCCGCGCTCAACCCGGTCACCGGCACCATCGACCTCGCCGGGGTCAACGGCGTCCCGCAATCGATTATCAACAACAACTTCCGCAACTTCGCCCCGCGTGTCGGCTTCGCGTACGACCTCTACGGCAAGGGCCGGTCGGTACTGCGCGGCGGCTACGGCATCTTCTACTTCCTCGACCGCGGCGGCATCGACAACCAGCTCGGCCAGCAGGTGCCCTTCGGCGGCAGCGTGAGCTATGCGGCGGCGCAAGGCTACCGCACCACGCTGAGCGGCGCGGCCCCGGCGGGCTCCAACAGCAATGCGAACGCCACCGGCTCATTGCCCCTGCCCGGCTACCCCGGCTTCAACCCGAACGTGCCGCCGGCGGGCATCAACATCATCGCCGTAAACCGCACAGAAAAAACACCCAACGTCCAACAGTACGACTTGCAGCTGCAGCAGCAGTTCGGCGACAAGATCCAGGCCACGCTCGGCTATGTCGGCAACAAGAGCACGCACCTGGCCACCGGCTTCAACGACAACACCAACCCGCAGGGCCAGAGCAACACGGCCGCCGTCGCCTACCCGAACCTCGGCCAGGTCATCCTGAACCAGACCAGCGGCGTTTCCAACTACAACAGCTTCCAGGCGCAGCTCAACTACCGTCTCCGCCAGGGCTTTACCCTCACCAGCTCCTACACCTGGGCCCACAACCGCGACAACACCGACGGCTATCTCGGCTTCTTCGCAGTCAGCCCGCTCAACGTCTATAACACCCGCGCGAACCGGGGTAACTCCTCGCTCGACCAGCGCAACGTCTTCGTCGCGAGCGCGCTGTACGACCTGCCTTTCGGCCACGGACATGCCTTCGGCGACCACTGGGGCCGCGGGCTCGAGCTGGCCGCGGGCGGCTGGCAGTTGAACACCATCGTCCAGACGGAAACCGGCTCCCCGTACACCATCCTCATCAATCAGTACGGGGGCACCTTCTCGCAGCGCGCCAACGCGGTCGGCCCCGTCCGCACCACCCACAGCATCGCCAACCCGTTCCTCACCGGCAGCTTCACCATCCCGGCGGCCGGGACCGAGGGCAACACCGGGCGCAACCAGTTCTACGGGCCGGGGATCGCGGAAGGCGACGTGTCTGTGTTTAAGACGCTGCACGTCACCGAGCGGTTCGGCACGGAGCTGCGGGGTGAAATCTTCAACGTGACCAACACCCCGCAGTTCACCTCGCCCGATGCCAATCTCCAGGACGCGGTTAACACGAACGGCGTGTACACGACCGGGCCGCAAAGCTCGTTCGGGCGCGTGCTCGCGACGCGGACGGCTTCCGAACGGCAAATCCAGCTTGCCGTCCGCTTCCTCTTCTAAGCGGCTTGGCTCGCCCCTGCGCCGCGCGGCTCACCCCGTGCGGCGTTCTTCTCCGATCGAGGCGTCATCCTGAGCGCAGCGAAGGACCTGCTCCTCCAACCGCGCTGAACTGCGCAGAGCAAAACCGCCTGCGCGGCTTGCGGTCACTTCGTGACGTGTTCTCGTAGCTGGCACGGAAGGGGTCATCTGAGCGCGGCGGAAGACCTGCTTTCCCAACCCAGCGAGTACTCTGTACCAGGGCACCCACTCTCGCCGTCGAGAGGCGGGTCCCGAGCCCGGACGAAAATCATGCGCCTACTCCTCGCCTTCCTCCTCGCCGCTACCCTGGCTCACGCCCAGGCCCCGGCGATTACAAAGATCGACCCGCCGAACTGGTTCGCGACGCTCCCTTCTCCGCTCCTGCTCCTCCGGGGCGAAAACCTTTCCGGCGCGCGCTTCACCCTGAGCGGCGACCCCGCACTCACCATCCAGGCGCAAAACGTCTCCGCGAACGGCCACTGGGCGACCGTCCAGCTCACCGCCTCCCCGACGAAGCCCGAGACGATCCAGATTGCCGTTGCCACGCCGGCAGGCCGCACGCAGGCGAGCTTCCAGTTCACTCAAAAACGGACTGAGCTCCCCCAAGGCTTCAACCCCAAGGACACGATCTACCTGCTGATGACCGACCGCTTCGCCGACGGCGATCCCTCGAACGACGGTCCCGCTCACGCGGCCGAGCTGGCCAAACCGCGCGGCTGGCATGGCGGCGATTTGCGCGGCGTCGAGCAGCACCTGGACTACCTGCAGTCCCTCGGCATTACCACCGTCTGGACCACGCCCGTCTACCAAAACCACGGCCCGGAGGCCTACCACGGCTACCACGCGACCGACCTGTATGCGGTAGACGAGCATCTCGGAACGCTTGCCGACTTGCAAGCCCTGGCAGCGGCCGCCCACAAACGGGGCTTGAAGCTTCTCCTCGATACCGTCCCCAACCATGTCGGCGCAGCCCACCCCTGGGTGGAGGATGAGCCCGAGCCCGACTGGTTCCACGGCACGGAGGAGAACCACCGCGAGGCCGTCGGCGAGTTCGCCTCGCTCATCGACCCGCACGCCGCATGGCGGGATCAGCGCGACATCACCGAAGGCTGGTTCGTCGACCAGCTTCCTGATTTGAACCAGGAAAATCCGGATGTTCGCCGCTACCTCATCCAGAACGCGATCTGGTGGATCGAGCGGTCCGGGGCCGACGGCCTCCGCATCGACACCTTCCCCTACGTCGGCCGGCCGTTCTGGCACGAGTTCCATGCGGAGCTCCACGCCCTCTACCCGAAGCTGACCAGCGTCGGCGAGGTCTTCAATTTGAAGCCCGCGATCGTATCCTCCTTCGCCGGCGGCGTCGCGCGCAACGACCGCGACGGCCATGTCGACACCGGCCTGTACACCCCGTTCGACTTCCCGTCGTTTGTCGCCCTCGACCAGGTGCTGCTCCAGGAGAAGTCCTTCAGCACTTATGCCGACATCCTTCGTGAGGACTCGCTGTACCCGCATCCCGAGCGTTTGGTGACCCTGATCGACAACCATGACACGCCGCGCTTCGTGTCGGAAAAAGGCGGCTCGGTGGCTAAACTGAAGCTGGCCTTCGCGATCCAACTGACGAGCCGGGGCATTCCGCAGATCTACTCCGGCGACGAGATCGGGATGGAGGGCGGCAAGGACCCGGACAACCGCCGCGACTTCCCCGGCGGCTTCCCTGCCCGCCCAGTTAGCCAGATCGCGGACGCGAACCACAAACCCCCGGCCTCCGCCTTCACCTCCGAAGGCCGCGCGCCCGTGCAGCAGGAGCTGTTCACCTACGTCCAGAACCTGCTCCGCTGGCGCGCGGAGTACCCGGAGCTCAACTCCGGCGACGAGCAGATTCTCTACGCCGACGGCGACACGCTGGTCTACGCGCGCGGCTCCGCCCTCG
>CAXTTW010000005.1:19400-22174 GCA_964247255.1 uncultured Acidobacteriaceae bacterium | reverse complement strand
GTACAGGCACAGCGCGGCGGCCTGGCCCAGGTTCATGGAGGGGTGCTCCTCGCGCGTGGGAATACGCAAGAGCGCGTGGCAGTGGCTCATGTCATCGTTCGACAAACCAAACTTTTCAGAGCCGAACAAAAGCGCGACTCGCAGGCCCCGATCGAGCACGGCGCGCATGCGGACGGCCGAGCGCTCCAAACGCTCGATCGGCTGCAGCCATGGTTTGCCGTCGGCCGCCCCGCTGGTCCCGATCACGAGCTGCGCGTCGTGGATGGCTTCGGCCACGGTGGCAAACTCCAGAGCGCCGCGCAGGAGAGCGGCCGAGGGCCCGACGGCGGAGGAAGCCGAGCGGAAGTCCTTGTAGAAGATATTGGCCACGCGCAGATCTGTTGAGCCGAAGTTGCTCATGGCGCGCGCCACCGCGCCGATATTGAGGGTGTTGCGTGGCGACACGAGGACGACGGAAAGGTGGGCGAGCGAGCGGGTGCTTGGCATACTTAGACCTTGAGGGTAGCCGAATGCGCGAGGACGACCTCCTGCGATTCAAGCGTTTGACGGAGGTGGAGCTGCCCGCGCTGGCCCGGGAGCGCCGCTGGCCCCTGCGCTTCGACCATTGCTTCAAGCGCGTGTGCCTGGACCATGCGTTCGGGGACGTCTGGTACAACCACCTGCGAAAGCCTGCGGAAAAGCATATCGGGGGGGCGGCCCTGGCCAGGGCTGTCGCGTGCGCGGAGGAAATTCTCGCGGGCGGCGTCGCGGTGCTCGCGGAACGCAACGCCGCCAGCCTTCGCTGCCGGGGCAAGGGTGTGAAAAACTAGAAGGCATGAGCGCAACCGCCACCCCTTTGAAGGTGTTTTCCGACCGCATCAACCGCATTGAAGTGTCCGCGACCATGGCCGTGACCGCCGAAGCCGCCCGCCTGAAGGCCGAGGGCGTGGACCTGGTGGACTTCGGCGCGGGCGAGCCGCACTTCGCCACGCCCCGGCACATCAAGGACGCGGTGATCGCCGCGATCGAGGGCAACTTCACCAAGTACACCGCGGTGCCGGGGATCCCGGACGTGCGCAAGGCCATCGTCGCGCGGCACAAGGAAGACTTCGGCACGAATTACACGCCGGAGGAGGCGATCTTCACCACCGGCGGCAAGCTCGCGATCTTCAACGCGATCCAGGTGCTGGTGGACCATGGGGACGAGGTGATCGTGCCCGCCCCCTATTGGGTGTCGTACAAGGACATCGTGCAGTACGCGGGCGCGACCCCGGTGTTTCTGGACACGGACGAGGCCGAGGACTTCCGCGTGACGGCGGAGGCGGTGGCCGCGAAGATCTCGCCGCGGACCAAGGCCATCATCCTGAACACGCCGTCGAACCCGGCCGGGTCGATCATTGCTAGGGACGACCTGTTCGCGATCGTCCGGGCGGCCGCCGAGCGCGGCGTGTACGTGCTGGCCGACGAGTGCTACATCTACCTGCAGTTTGAAGGCGAGGCGGCCTCGGCGGCGCAGGTGGCCGAGGCGAAGGAGCACATCGTGGTGCTGGGTTCGCTGTCGAAGACCTATGCCATGACGGGGTGGCGCGCGGGCTTCGCGCTGGGGCCCAAGCCGGTCATCGCTGCGATGGGCAAGCTGCAGTCGCAGTCCACCTCGAACGCGGCGACCTTCGTGCAGAAGGCGTGCGTGACCGCGCTGAGCGGCTCGCAGCAGTGCGTCGCCGAGATGCGGGCCGATTACGTGAAGCTGCGCGACCGCATCCTGGCCGGGCTCGCGACGATCCCCGGCATCACCTGCACCAAGCCCCTGGGCGCGTTTTACGTGTACCCGAATGTGGGGGCGTACATCGGCGGGCCGGGTCGGCCGGGGTCCGCGATGGAGCTCTCGAAGCGCCTGCTGTCGGAAGCGCGCGTGGTTGCCGTGCCGGGCGAGGCGTTCGGGACCGGGAACCACATTCGTTTGTCTTACGCGGTCTCGCACGAGGCGGTCGATGAGGGTGTGCGACGCATGAAGGAGTGGTTCGCGGGCCTGCCCGCATGAGCTCCGAGGCTTTGAGTCCCCCTGAGCGGCGCGGCACTGAAAGTCCTGCTTCCGCCCTGACGCTTCAGTGCGCGGGCATACTGTTCGACATGGACGGGGTGCTCCTGTCCTCGCTCGGCTCGGTGGAGCGGTCCTGGGCGAAGTGGGGCGAGCTGCGCGGGGTGGACGGCGCGAAGGCAATCCAGACGGCGCACGGCAAGCGCGCGATCGAGACGATCCGCCTGTTGCGGCCCGACCTCGACGAGCAGGCGGAGCTGGCGGTAATCGAGCAGATCGAGATCGAGGATACCGACGGCATGGCCGTACTGCCAGGGGTTGTGTCTTTGTTGGCATCGCTGCCGCCGGGCAGCTGGACCGTATGTACCTCGGCGACGGAAAAGCTGGCGCGGATCCGCATGGAGCACGTCGGGCTGCGCCCGCCCGACCGGTTCATCACCGCCGACATGGTGGCGCACGGCAAGCCGCACCCCGAGCCGTACCTGCGCGGGGCCGCCTTGCTCGGCTTCGCCCCGGAGCGGTGTTTGGTGATCGAGGACGCGCCGGCCGGGGTGGCGGCGGGCAAGGCTGCCGGGTGTACGGTGCTGGCGACGCTGTTTTCGCACACGGCGGAGCAGCTGCGGGAGGCCGACTGGCTGCTCGCGTCGCTTGAAGGCGTGCTGGTTACCGGCGGCCCTGCCGCGCTCACGGTCAGCGCCTAAGCGTCGTTGTGGGGTGCCCCGGGGCGGCAGCCGCGGCGGCGAGGCGGAGGGAGAGA
>CAXTTW010000005.1:0-19390 GCA_964247255.1 uncultured Acidobacteriaceae bacterium | reverse complement strand
AGCCGGCCGGCTTCTATGCGTCGTGCTGGCGCCCGGGGCCATCCGAACGCGAGGAGAACTGATCGATGACAGAGCAATCGCCCGTATGGTTCATTACTGGCTGTTCCACCGGATTTGGACGCGAGCTGACGAAAGCGGTTTTGTCGCGCGGATGGAAGGCTGTGGTCACCGCGCGCAAACCCGACCAGATCCGCGATCTGGTCAAAGGCCGCGAGAACGAGGCGGTCGCCCTCGAGCTCGACGTAACCGACCGCGCGCAGGTGGCGGAGGCCGTGAAGCAGGCGGAGGCGAGGTTCGGGCGCATTGACGTGCTCGTAAACAATGCGGGGTACGGCTATCTCGCGGCGATTGAAGAGGGAGAGGACGAGCAGGTCCGGGCCATGTTCGAGGCGAACTTCTTCGGTTTGGTCGCGATGACCAAGGCCGTGCTGCCCGGCATGCGCGCGCGCAGGAGCGGGCGCATCGTGAACATCTCGTCCATCGGCGGGCTGGTCAGCTTCGGCGCGACCGGCTACTATCACGCCACCAAGTACGCGGTCGAGGGCATGTCGGAGTCACTCTCGATCGAGCTCGCCCCGCTGGGCATCAAGGTCATCATCGTCGAGCCCGGGCCGTTCCGCACCGACTGGTCCGGGCGTTCGATCCTGGAATCGAAGACCAACATCGCCGACTACGCGCCGACCGCCGGCGAGCGCAGGCGGCAAACCAAAGCGAACAGCGGCAAGCAGGCAGGCGACCCCGCGCGCGGGGCGGAAGCGATCCTCGCGGCTGTGGAGTCGGAGAACCCGCCGCTGCACCTGGTTCTGGGTAAGCCCGCGCTGGGCTTGGCTTACAAGAAGCTCGAAGCGGTCAAGGCGGACCTCGATGCCTGGCGGGCGACCACGCTCGGCGCGGACTATCCCGAGTTTCAGGACGCCGGCTGAGGGGCGGGCTCGGCGGGAATGAGGCTGGAGCATCACCGAATCACGTCAATGGGTGAACCCGGGGCAGGGAAGGGTGGAAGCGCCCTTCCGCCCCCGGATAGGTTTCGAAATGCGTCGCACAAAGAGCGGGCAGCGGTGTCTTTAGCAGTTCGAGGGTCGCGTGCAAAGCATCTTGCTCTGGTTCGCCCTTTTGGGTTCGACGGAAATCCTGCTCGCCGAGCGACCCGGCATTCTCGGCACCGTGACAGAGCACCCGGACCGGCTTGCGGGTGTTTGGGAGGCCCGCGCGGCCGGAGTGACCTACGGTGTTGCGGTCGGGATCACAACCACGGTCGCCGGGCAGCCCAAGACATTGGCAGGGGTGCGGCAAACCATAAGGGAGGGAACGCTCGCGGTGTTCGCCAGGCCTGGGGCGCTCCTGCGCTTAGGCGAGATGAACTGGTTCACCGCCGGCGGTCCCGGCGTTGTCTGGACCGAAACGCACCTGTTCTTGAGTGGGGTACAAGGCTTCTCAGCGCCCGAAACCAATCTGGACCTGAGTTACTATTCTCGGCGCGATACCTGGTCGGGCCGGTTTCGGCGCGGCGACTTCGATCGAGTCGTGGTTCTGCGCAGGCCGCACCCGCGCGCAGGCGAGCGAAGAAGCGCGCTCGACGGTACCTGGAGCGCGGCGGGAGCTTTCGGACGGTGCCTGCATGTCGCCCAGAGCGAAGATGGCGCGTTTACCGTTTGGGACGACCGGACCGTGACCCCCGGCCTGCTCCGCTGGAAGCCTGGACTGGAATCGCCTGCGACGACCCTCGAGTTTTACGGGCGGCTCGGGACCGCCGAGCCGGCCGGGCCTAATGCACTCTACGTAAACCGGACCGCTTTCAGCGCGGGAGGCAATCCCATCGCGGGCCCTGTTTCTTTGCTGCCGGACGGCAACCACGTCAGCACTGGATTCGACCAGGTGCGCGGCGTACGAACCGGCGTCATGGAACGTGTGCGTGGCGGTCGATGTCTCACGCCCTGACTGCCTCGGCGACCCCCAGCGTCGACCGAAAGTACTCCATCGACAGCTTCAATCCATGCTCCAGCGAAATCTTCGGCTCCCAGCCCAGCAGCTCCCGCGCCTTGGTGATGTCAGGGCGGCGTTGCAGGGGGTCGTCTTGCGGCAGGGGTTCGAAGATGATCGGAGAGGCGGACCCAGTCGCGCGGCGGACGGTTTCGGCGCACTCGAGGATCGTCCACTCGGTCGGGTTGCCGATGTTGACCGGGGTATCGATCGAGGAGGCGGCGAGGCGGACGATGCCGTCCACCTCGTCGGACACGTAGCAGAATGAGCGCGTCTGCGAGCCGTCGCCGTAGACCGTCATCGGCTCGCCGCGTAGGGCTTGCACCATCAGGTTCGAGATGACACGGCCGTCGTCCCGCCCCAACCGGGGTCCGTACGTGTTGAAGATCCGGACCAGATGCGTATCGGTCCGGTAATAGCGGCGGTACGCGGTCACGAGCGCCTCGGAAAATCGCTTCGCCTCGTCGTAGACGGACCGGGGGCCGATGGGGTTCACGTGGCCCCAGTACTCCTCGGTTTGCGGGTGTACCTGCGGGTCGCCGTAGCACTCCGAGGTAGAGGCATGGAGAAAGCCCGCGCCGTACTTCTTCGCGATCTCCAGCGTGTTGCGTGTCCCCGAAGACCCGACCTCGAGCGTTTCGATTCCGAGCCGGTGATAGTTGACCGGGCTCGCCGGTGAGGCGAAGTTGTAGACGTAGTCCACGGGCCCGAAGTCGAAGGGGCGGCAGATGTCGTGCTCTTTGAGCGCGAACCGGGGCTCGTTGCGCAAGTGAGCGAGGTTCAGAGCGCTGCCGGTGGCGAAGTTGTCGACGCCGAGCACGGAGTGCCCGTCGGCGAGCAGGCGGTCGACGAGGTGGGAACCGAGGAAGCCGGCGGCACCGGTAAGGAGGATGCGCATAGGGTCTAGTCTGAGAAACAGAGTACCCGATGCGGGTTTCAGACCTGGGTCGTTCAATTCACCGGCACCGCCAGTGGATCACTCGATCTGAGCGGATGCGCGCATTCAGCCTCGGGCGAACCTGGGTCATCCTGAGCGAAAGCGAAGGATCTGCTGTGCCTTGTGATCCGAGCGAAAAGCAGTTCCTTCGTCGCTCCGCTCCTCAGGATGACCCTCAATGAGAGGAAGCACTTACGACGCGCACAGTCGTATCCGCTCATGCCGGCACACGCACCCGCTTGCGCCGGCGCTCCTTTTTCTCCGCGACCGACTCGATGACCACGGCCAGCTCTCCATCCTCCGGCGCGGGCAGCGGCGGGGCGATTGCCTCCGCCGTCTTGCGCGGGATCTCCTCGGACGAAGCGCGGCCCTCGGCCACCGCCATCAGGAACTCCTGCGCGCAGAACGGGGGCAGCTTCTTGCCCTCCGCCGTGTCGCTCAGCTTGCCGTAGGTGCCGTCAGGGCGCAAGAGGCGGGTCTTCACGGTATCGGCAAGGTAGGCGGCCAGGATCTCGTTGCGCAGGCGCGCGCGCAGCCCCGCGTCCTTGACAGGGAACATTACCTCGCACCGCTCGAACAGGTTGCGCGGCATCCAGTCCACCGAGCCGCAAAACATCTCCTCTTCGCCGCCATTGGCGAAGTAGAAGATGCGCGAGTGCTCCAGGAAGCGGCCGACGATGGACCGGACGCGGATGCGCTCGCTCACCCCGGGCAGCCCGGGCCGCAGCGAGCAGATGCCGCGGATGATGAGGTCGATCTCGACCCCGGCCTGCGACGCGGCATAGAGCGCTTCGATGACCGACTGCTCCAGCAGCGAGTTCATCTTGGCCAGGATGCGCGCCGGCTTGCCCGCGCGGGCGTGTTCGGCTTCGCGCCCGATCAGCTGGATCGTCTTTTCGGCCAGCGTCAGTGGGGCCACGTACAGGGGCTCGTAGTTGTCCGATTCCGAGTGCGCGGTCAGGTAGTTGAACACCGAGTGGACGCTCGCGGTGATCGCAGGGTCCGAGGTCAGCAGGCTCACGTCGGTGTAGAAGCGCGAGGTGACCGGGTTGTAGTTGCCGGTGCCCAGGTGCGCGTAGCGGCGAATGACGCCGTCCGGGTCGCGCCGGACCAGAAGAGCCAGCTTGCAATGCGTTTTAAGGCCGACGATGCCGTGAAAAACCTGCACGCCCGCGTCCTCGAGGTTGCGCGCCCAGCGGATGTTGGAGGCCTCGTCGAAGCGCGCCGTGAGCTCGACGACGACCGTGACCTCCTTGGATTGCGCGGCCTCAGTCAGGGCTTTGAAGATGGGAGAGTTGTCGCTGGTCCGGTAAAGCGTCTGCTTCATGGAAACGACGTCCGGGTCGGCCGCGGCGGACTCGATAAAGGAAACCACCGCCTCATAGGAGTCGTAGGGATGGTGCAGGAGGATGTCGTGGTGGCGCAGCTCGTCGAACAGGTCGGTGGATTTGCGGTGAAGGCGCAGGTCGCGTCCGGTGAAGGGCGGGTATTTGAGGTCGGGCCGGTCGGATTGCGAGTAGAGGACCATGAGCCGCGACAGGTTCACGGGCCCGTCGGTGAGGTATACCTGCGAGTCCTCGAGCTCGAAGTTGGTGCGGAGCCGCTCGATGATCTCCGGGTGCGCGTCGTGCTCGATCTCGAGCCTGACCGCGTCGCCCTTGCGCCGGTTGTGCAGCTCCGAGCGCACCGCCTCGAGCAGCGAGCGCGACTCTTCTTCCTCGAAGTAGAGGTTGCTGTTGCGGGTCACGCGAAAGGCGGTCGCCGCCAGAATTTGATAGCCCCGGTACATGGCGGGCGCGTTCTGCTCGATCAGGTCCGGCAGGTACAGAAAGTCGGTCGTGGCCCCGCCGGGCAGCTTGATGAAGCGGGACAGCGCGCGCGGCACGGTCACCACGCCCAGCACGGCGGCGTTGGACCCTTTGCGCTTGCCCTTGAGCAGCAGCGCGACGCACAGGGCCTTATTGAGCACGCGCGGAAAGGGATGGCGCGGGTCGATGGTGATGGGGGTGAGCAGAGGGTCGACCTCGCGCGCGTAGAACTCGGAGGCGGCGCGCCGGGCCTCGTCCCCCAGCTCGGCCCAGCGCAGCACGCGGATGCCGGCCTTGCAGAGCGCCGGGTGCAGCTCCGTGGTCCAGCAGCTGTACTGCGCGGCGACGAAATCGTGAACGTCCGCGTTGATCCCGTCAAGCAGGCCCTGGGCGGTCATGCCGTCGGGGCCCGGCTCGCCCTGGCCTTCCTCGATCCGCTGGAGCATGCCGGCGATGCGGACTTCAAGAAATTCGTCCAGATTCGAGGCGGTGATTGAAAGGAACTTGACCCGCTCCAGAAGGGGATTGGAGGGGTCGCGGGCTTCCTCCAGGACGCGGCGGTTGAACGAAAGCCAGGAAGAATCGCGGGAAAGGAACAGGTTGCGTTGTCGGTCGTCCATGCGGTTGGCCGCCGCCCCCGGCCGGCGTCTCCCATCCTAATATGCATGTCCGCAGCTTTGGGCGGTTGACCCCGGCCCCCTCCCGTCGCAACATGGAGAGAGGAGACAGACCTATGAGCACCGGCGGTTGTGGAGACGGAAGTATGGTGAACGGGATGGCCGAGGAACTGTTCCAGCTGGCTTCCCTGCTGGTGGGCACCGGCGGGCGCGCGCTGCCCTTGATCGAGCAAGCGTTGGGGACGTTGGAGATCGACCCATGCATGGAGCCCCAGGCGGCCCGGCAGCAAGCCCGGCAGGCCGTGGCGCGCGCGGCGCTGGCGCAGCTCACCGTCGAGCAGCCCTCCGCCTTTGCCGGCCAGTTCGACGAGGCCGGCGAGCCTGCGCCCTGCGTCAACGACGACGACCTGCTGGCCGCCGGGGTGACCCCGGAGCAGCTGCGGGCATGGCTGGACATGCAGGGGCAGGACGAGTTCCACTCGCCCGCGCGCACCTGGCTGGAAGGGCTGCCCGTGGCGCAGCGCGCGGTATTTGTGCAGCGCGCGGTGCTGGGCCAGGGCAACGAGGCCGCGGCCAGCCTGCTGCGGGAAGCGGGCGGCGCGCAAACCTCGAGCTGGACCCCGGAGAAAGTAGGCAGCCAGTTTCGGCGGGCGTTGTGCTCGCTGGCCGATTCGCTGGCGCACGCTCCAGGGATCGCGCCCGCGCTCGCATAAGGGCTTTCCCGCTGCCGCGGAAGAAAGTTCATCCTTGCCGCCGGGCGCGCATCGAAAGCTTGCACGGAAAGATCACAGCGGGAGGCGGGAGCTTGCGTGGGGCATAGGAGCGGAGGCCGCCGGGCGGCTTGGGGAGCAGCGGTTTGGCTTGGGATGTGCGCGGGGCATGCGCGGGGGCAGATCGGCGTGCCCGTGCCCACCATCGAGACCCTGCCCACCCCGGGCACCGTGTCGCAGCAGCAGGTCACGACCGACAACTACCAGGGCAGCGTCGCCGACGGCAAGGCTGTTCCGGGTGTGCTGCCGCTTTCGCTGGCCGAGGCCATGGCACGCGGGCTCCGGCACAATCTCGGACTGATCCTCACGACGACCAACCAGACCGCGGCCAAGTCGACGCAGCTTACCGAGTTGCAGCAGCTCCTGCCGACAATCAACGCGAACATCCGCGATGCGGTCTCGCAGACTAACCTCCAGGCGCAGGGGCTACGCATCCCAGGCTTTCCCGCGATCATCGGCCCGTACGGCTACCAGGACTTCCGGGCGAACCTGACGATGAACCTGGTCAACGTCGCTTCCATCCGGAACTACCTGGCGGCAAAGCATAACTTCCAGGGTGCGCGGCTTGCCGTCGAGGACGCCCGCAACGAGGTCATCCTGAGCGTGGGCAATGCGTACCTGCTGGTGATCGCGGACGGGTCGCGCGTCGCCTCGACGCAGGCGCAGGTCGCCACCTCAAAAGTCTCGTTCGACCAGGCCCGCCAACAGCACCTGGCCGGGACCTCGCCGCTGCTCGACGAGCTTCGCGCTCAGGTGGACTACCAGACGCAGCAGCAAAATCTGATTCAGGCCCAGGGCACGCTCGAGAAGGACAAGCTGGCGCTTGCGCGCATCATCGGCCTGCCCGTGGAGCAGCAGTTTGCGCTGACCGACGCGGTGCCCTACGCGCACCTGGACAGTGTGGACCCGGACGCGGCCGTGGCCCAGGCGCTCGGGACGCGGAAGGACATTCAGAACTTCGGCGAGCAGCTCAAGGCGGCCGACTATGCCAAGGGCGCGGCGGCGGCCGAGCGGTACCCGACCATCGCCTTTGCGGGCGACTACGGCGCGATCGGGCCCAACATCCGCCACTCGCGCGGCACCGCCAATGCCGTCGGCACCCTCAGCGTGCCGGTCTTCGAGGAAGGTAAAATCCGCGGCGACGAAGCATTCGCCCAGCAGCAGCTGGAGCAGAAGCGAGCCCAGCTCGCGAACCTGCGCGGCCAGGTCGCGCAGGACGTCCGCGACAGCCTGATCGATATCCAGGCGGCGGAAAAGCAAGTGTCCGTGGCGCGGAGCAACGTAGGGCTGGCCACCGAGGCCCTAAGCGAGGCCCAGCAGCGTTTCTCGGCCGGGGTATCCGACAACCTGGCCGTGTCGCAGGCGCAGGGGCAGGCCGCGCAGGCCAATGACCAGTACATCGCGAGCCTGTACCAGCACAATGTGGCCAAGCTGGGGCTGGCGCGCGCGCTCGGCGTAGCGACGACCGACCTGACGCAGTACGTAGGAGGCAAATAAGTGGCGGAGCAAACACCGGATACCGAGGTCGGCCAGCAGAAAAAGCAGGATGCGCAGAAGGCGGAGGGGGACAACCCCCGCCAAAAGTCGCGCCGGCGGTTCATCATCATTCTCGTGGTCGCGGTTCTCTTGGTCGGCGTGCTGCTGTTCTACTGGCACTCCACCTTTTATGAGGACACCGACGACGCGCAAATCAACGGCCACCTGCTTCAGGTTTCCGCGCGCATCACGGGCACGGTCGTGAGCGTGCCGGTGAACGAGAACCAGCCGGTCAAGGCCGGGGACGTGATTGTCGAGCTCGACCCCAAGGACTACCAGACCGCCGTCCAGCAGGATGAAGCCAACCTGGCGGCGGCCGAGTCGAACTATCAGTCCTCCACCGTGAACATCCCGGTCACCAGCGTGAGCGTCAACACCAATCTGGCCGCAGTAGCCTCGACCCTGTCGCAGGCCGACAGCGCGGTGGTGCAGGCGCAGCAGCAGTTGGAAGCGAACCGTTCGGCGATCGCGCAGGCGGACGCAAATTACGTCCGGGCAAAGCTCGACGTGGAGCGCTACACCCCTCTGGTGCAGCGCGACGTGATCTCCAAGCAGCAGTTCGACCAGGCCGTGGCCACCGCGCGCGCCGATGAGGCCGCGCTGGCCCAGGCGAAGCAGACGGCCGATGCCTCGGCGACCGCGGTCCGCATGGCGCAGGACCGCGTGATCCAAACCAGGGCGCAGCTCCAGAACGCGAAAACCGCCCCGGAGCAGATCCGCATCCAGCGCGCCCGGGCCGACCAGGCCGCCGCCCAGGTGGAGCAGGCCAAGGCCACGCTCGCGCAGGCCCGGCTCAACCTGAGCTACACCCGCATCGTCGCGCCGGTCGACGGGATTATCACCCGCAAGAGCGCCGAGGTGGGCCAGAACGTCTCCGTCGGCCAGAACATGACCACGCTGGTCTCGCTCGATGACATCTGGATCACCGCGAACTTTAAGGAAACGCAGCTCCACTACATGGCTGCTGGCCAGCCCGTGACGATCAGCGTGGACGCCTACGGCGGGCGCCGGTACGACGGCGTGGTGACACAGATAGGCGGCGCGACCGGCTCTGTTTTAAGCCTGTTTCCGCCCGAAAACGCGACAGGCAACTACGTGAAGGTCGTGCAGCGCGTGCCCGTACGCATCGACCTGCGCGACAAGAGCCAGGACGCGGACCACCTTTTGCGGCCTGGGCTTTCGGTGGAGCCCAAGGTGCGGGTGAAAAACTAGCTTCGCGTCCAAGACGGGCTCCCAAGCATCTAGCTACCAGTCCGAGGAGCCCGCCCCGCCATGCCGTTCGCCCAACTCTTTCTCGCTCACGCCTACCTGGTGCTCGCCCTGTGGGTGTTCGCCGAGCAGATTGGGTTACCCATTCCGTCGGCTCCGCTGCTGCTCACCGCCGGCACCCTGACCGCGACCCACCGCCTGCATCTCGTGCCCGTGCTCGTGGCCATCGTGGGCGGCTCTTTGGTCAGCGATACGCCCTGGTTCTTCCTGGGCAAACGGCACGGGCACCGCGTGGTGCGGCTCCTGTGCAGGCTTTCACCCAGTCGCGACACGTGCGTCCAGCGAACGGAGGGCTACTTCGGCAAGCATGGCGCGAGCACGCTGCTGGTCAGCAAGTTTCTGCCCGCGCTCAACACCATGGCCGGGGCCATCGCCGGGCAAACCGGGATGAGCTTCCGGCGCTTTCTGCTTTTCGACACAGGCGGGATCCTTCTGTGGGCGCTTACCTTCGTGGTGGGCGGGCGGTTCGCGGGCGACATCCTCAAGCAGCACCCCAACGCCCTGCGCTGGGTCGCGCACTTCGCCGTCGCCCTGTTCGCGCTGCTGCTGGCCGCTTGGATCGTCAGCCGCGTCGTGCGGCGGCGCCGTTCGCTCGCGGAGATTCGCATGGACCGCCTTACCCCGGAGGCGCTCCACGCGCGCATGGAAGCCGGCGAGCCGGTTTACATCGTCGACTTGCGCCACCCGCTCGACTACCTGCCGGATCCGCGCACCCTGCCCGGCGCGGTCGTCCTCACGCCGGACCGTTTGGTCGAGATCAGCGCCGAAGTTCCCCGGGACCGCGACGTCGTGCTGTTCTGCACCTGCCCCAACGAGGAAACGGCGGTCCGCATGGCTTTGACGGTGCGCAAGATGGGGATCGCCCGCGTGCGCCCGCTGCTGGGCGGGTACGAGGGCTGGAAGCGGCTCGGCTACCCTTTGGTCCCGATCGCGGGCATGGAAGCGCCCGCGGAGGAAAGCCGTTTTGAGGTCGCGCGCGCCGGTTGAGCCGGGCAGCGTCCTTTGCGCGCGGCGCTCGCTTACGATGAGACGAGTCGAAGTGGTCTCATTAACCCGCAACGTCGGTGACGCCCCGCATGAGACCCGCCGCAAAGCGGGGCTCACGAGGAGTGCCGAGGCCGCGAAACCATTTATGAGACCGCTTCTCGCCTTCACGGGCAGGGGGAACGGATTGGCCTACAGGGATCTGCGGGAGTGGGTGCGCGCCATCGAGCGCGCGGGCGAGCTGAAGAGGGTGCGCGAGGAGGTCTCGCCGTACCTTGAAATCGCGGAGATCGCTGACCGCGCCTCCAAGCTGAACGGCCGGGTCGGCGGCCCGGCGCTGCTGTTCGAGAACGTGAAGGGCTACCCCGGCGCGCGGGTGTTGATGAACCAGTTCGGGTCGGACACGCGCATGAAGCTTAGCCTGAACGTGGATTCGCTCGACGAGGTCGCGGGCCGGATCAAGAGCCTTCTGGAGCTCAAGGTGCCCGAGGGCCTGCTGGGCAAGCTCAAGATGCTGCCCGTGCTCAAGGACGTGGGCGGCTTCTTCCCGAAGACGATTGACCGGCGCGACGCCGCCTGCAAGGAGGTCATCCTGCGCGGGGCCGAGGCCGACGTGCTCAAGTTTCCGGTAATCCAGTGCTGGCCCATGGACGGCGGCCGCTATATCACCCTGCCGCTGGTCATTACGCGCGACCACAAGAACCGCAAGCGCAATATGGGCATGTACCGCATGCAGGTGTACGACGGCCAAACCACCGGCATGCACTGGCAGCGGCAAAAAAATGCTGCGGAGCATGTGCGGGACCGCATGCGAGCCGAGGCGGCGTCCGTGGCGGACCAGGTCGCGCGCATGGCGGAGACCGCCGGGGGAACGGTGCGCTCGCCCTCAGTGACCTACGCCAAACAGGTCGATGACCGGCTCGAAGTCGCGGTCGCGATCGGAACCGACCCGGCGACGACCTTTGCCGCGATCGTGCCTGCTCCGCCCGAGGTGGAGGAGTACATCATCGCGGGCTTTCTGCGGCAAAAGCCGCTGGAGCTGGTCAGGTGCGAGACGGTCGACCTGGAAGTGCCCGCGCACGCCGAGATCATCCTCGAGGGCTATGTGAAGGTGGACGAGCTGCGCGTCGAGGGCCCGTTCGGCGACCACACCGGCTTTTACACCATGGAGGAGGAGTACCCGGTCTTTCACATCACCGCCATTACTCACCGCAAGAACCCCATCTATGCCGCGACGATCGTCGGCAAACCCCCGATGGAGGACGCCTGGATGGGCAAAGCGGTGGAGCGCATCTTTCTGCCGCTGATGAAGCTGACGCTGCCCGAGATCGTGGACATCAACCTGCCCATGGAGGGCGTCTTCCATAACATCATGGTGGTGTCGATCCGCAAGAGCTACGCCGGGCACGCGCGCAAGGTGATGAACGGCATCTGGGCGCTGGGCCAGGCGATGTTCACCAAGTGCATCGTGGTGGTGGACGAGGACTGCGACGTGCAGGACTTAGGGGAAGTCGTGCTCAGGACCGCGAACAACATCGACCCGGAGCGGGACATCCAGTTCACCCTGGGCCCGGTGGACTCACTCGACCACGCGTCGCGCCTGCCGAACCTGGGCTCGAAGATGGGCATCGATGCGACGCGGAAGTGGAAGGCGGAAGGGTTCACGCGGCCGTGGCCGCCGATGATCGCGATGGACGCGGAGACAAAAGCGAAGGTGGATGGGATCTGGAAGGGGTTGGGGATTGGATAGCGCCGCGGGCAGAATACCCCCCACGAAGTGGGCGCCAGCCGCGCAGGCGGCTTTTGAAATCTACGACGAGATCAGCTTCCCTCTCGGCCGAACCGCAGCTTTTCGACTGCGACGTCGCAGTCGCCTGCGCGTTCTGCACAAACACACTGGGGTTCGCGCTTGCCTTCAAGTACGGAGAGCCGTCCTTTTCAGCACAACTTGTTCGCGACGACGCGAGACTCAATCTCAGGCAGCCGAACGTTCGGACGGCAAGCTCATTGTTTTTGCCGGGTGAGGGTACCGCCGAGAGGAGAAGTGACTCAGCCGCGATAAATCTCACCTTCGCACGTCCATCAGTTGTTTATCAGCGAAGCTATTGCCGATCGTTACAATGGCCGAAAGGTGTACGCATGATCCAAATCGACTTGCAACCGAAAACTGAGGCGAGCTACGCCGCAGTAGCGCAGGGGCGAGGGCTGACTGTGGAGCAATACCTAGCCGAGAAGCTGGAGGCAGAGATCCCGCCGCCACCGAAGCCGCAGATGACCAAGGAGGAGAAACTGGCGGACCTGGAGGTCTTCTTCAAGGAAATGGCACAGTTCTCTGATAAGAAGCCGGTGCTTCCCGATGAGGCGTTCACGCGGGAGAGCATGTATCAGGACCACCCCTGATCATGGAGAAGTGCGGGCTGGATACGAACATACTTTTGGCTCTGTCCCATCCTGCGCATCCACGACGCGATTTGGTGAGTGAAACGATTCGCCGGGCAACGGCTCAGGACGTGGAACTCGTCTTTGCTCCACAAAACGTGGGCGAGTTTTGGAATGTAAGCACGAGACCTTTGGACCGGAATGGATTCGGGGTCTCACCTCGTGAGGCTCTTACGGAGCTGCGCTCGATTGAGAAACGGTTTACTTTGCTGGCCGAGGACGCAAGCGTGTACGAGACTTGGGTGCGCTTGCTGCGAACGTATGACGTGCGCGGCGTTCAGGTGCACGATGCACATCTGGCTGCCATGCTCCAGGTTCATGGGGTAGGTCACCTGCTCACGTTCAACGGTAGGGACTTCGCCCGGTACGCACCTTTGATCGCCGTGCACCCAAACGATATCTAAATCGCTTGCTCGGATGAGTACCAGGGCTAGTCCAGCCTAGGTTGCAGCTTCTAAACCGTCGATTGCCGACCTACTCCGCCTGCTTCAGCTCCACCTTCACAAGATTGTGCACCGCCCGCGCGGGCTTCGCGTCCTCGCTGACCACCAGCTTGAACGGCCCTTCCTTCGCGTCGAGCGGCTTGCCGTCGAGCGAGTCTGCGACCAGCACCGTTCCCGGGTGGAAACCCGGCTCGACCTCCGCCAGGGCCAGCACGGCCTTGTAGCCATCCGAGCCGGTCGCGACCACATACTCGCTCAGTGCCTTGCCCTTGAAGGCTCCATCGACCGGCGCGCCGGCTTTCTGGAGCAGCGCGAGCAGCGGAACGCCGGTGTAGGTTTCCTTCTCGTGGGTGTGGCCGTTGGTCACCGAGAGCGTGTCGTGCTTCATCCCGCGCAGGGCGTCGAGCGTCACGGTAAACGGCTGGCCCGGTCCGGAAACCCGAAGCTCGGCGGGCGTTTGCGCCACCACCATCGTAGGCAGGAGCAGGATCAGGGAAGCGTATCCGGCAATCGACATAAAACCCCTCTGTGGGCCGGGCCAACATCGCCCCAAAATCCGGCCCGTATAATCATGGCATGTCGATCGTGCGCAATATCCAGGGAATCGCCAAGGGCATGAGCATCACCTTCGGGGAGATGTTCAAGCCGACCGAAGTGGAGAACTACCCCGACGGCCCCGGCCCCAACAAGGGCGCGGTGCTCCAGGAGCGCTTTCGCGGCGCGCACATCCTGCAGCGCGACGAGAACGGCCTCGAAAAGTGCGTGGCCTGCTACCTGTGCGCGGCGGCCTGCCCGGCGAACTGCATCTACATCGAGGCGGCGGAAAACACGGCGGAAAAGCGCATCTCCTCGGCCGAGCGCTACGCCAAGGTCTACAACATCGACTACAACCGCTGCATCTTCTGCGGCTACTGCGTGGAGGCTTGCCCCACCGACGCGATCACCCACGGGCACGGCTTCGAGCTGGCCAGCCTGAACGCCGGGACGCTGGTGATGCGCAAGGAAGACATGCTGGTGCCGAACCTGGGCTTGCCCGGCGGGGTCGCCGCGGGCGCGGACTCGGTCAAGTAACGCTTTCGCGGGGAAACGGCGGTCCTTCGACAAGGGCCGCCGTTTTCCGTTTGGAGCCGCATCACACATTGGGAACGAGGGAGAACGTATGGCGAGTGTTCGGGTTTTCGCGCGGGCCAAGTCCGTTGCCGGCAAGGAAGAGGCGATGCGGGAGCAGTTCCTGGAGCTCGTGAAGGCGAGCCGCACCGAGGACGGCTGCGAGCTGTACGAGTTGTTCGAGACCACCGACGGCGGCGAGTTCATCGTGAACGAGCAGTACGGCGGGCCCGAGGACTTCGAGCAGCACAAGAGCTCCGACCATTTCCGCGCGGCGATGGTTGCGCTCGAACCTATCATGGACGGCGAGCTGAATATCTGGGTCGTCGATCCGGTGGAGCCGGTGCTCTGAAGCCATAGAATGAAGGTTGGCCATGGCTGACTTTCTTTCGCTCCTTAACGAACGTGTCGTGGTCTACGACGGCGCGATGGGCACCTCCATCCAACTCCAGTCGCCGTCGGTCGACGACTACTGGGGCAAGGAGGGCTGCAACGAGCTGCTCACGCTGTCCCGCCCCGACATCATCCGGGGCGTCCATGCGAGCTTTTTCGAAGCAGGCTGCGACGTGGTCGAGACCAACTCGTTCGGCTCGACCCGCGTCGTTTTGGACGAGTACGAGCTGGGCGGCCGCACACGCGAGCTGAACCTGGCCGCCGCGAAGCTGGCCCGCTCAGTGGCGGACGACTTCTCAACAAAAGACCGGCCGCGCTTCGTCGCCGGGTCCATCGGCCCCACCACCAAGCTGCCTTCGCTCGCCCACATCGGCTATGACGCGATGGCCGCCATGTACCGCGAGCAGGCCGAGGCGCTGATCGAGGGCGGGGTCGATATCCTGCTCATCGAGACCAGCCAGGACCTGCTCCAGGCCAAGATCGCGCTTGCCGCCTGCCACGATGCCATGCGCTCCGCAGGCCGTAAACTGCCGCTCCAGATGCAAGTCACGCTCGAGGCCACCGGCACTATGCTGCTCGGCTCGGAGATCGGCGCGGCGCTGGCGGTGGTGGAGTGCTTCGACCCGGACGTCATCGGGCTGAACTGCGCGACCGGCCCGGCGGAGATGAACGACGCGGTGCGATTTCTGTGCCAGAACTCGGTGCGGGCAATCTCTGTCCTGCCCAACGCCGGGCTGCCGCAGAACGAGGGCGGCCACGCCGTCTATAAACTCACCCCGCGCGAGTTGGCCGACTACCACCGGCGGTTCGTGACCGAGTACGGCGTGCAGGTGGTGGGCGGCTGCTGCGGTACCACCCCGGAGCACCTGCGGGCGGTGGTCGAGGCGGTCCGTGATGCCAAGCCCGCGAAGCGGGACGTGAAGCCGCAAGGTGTAGTCGCAAGCGCTTTTTCCGCGACGCCGCTCGAAGTCGACGGCCAGCCGGTCATCGTCGCCGAGGAGATGAACACCACCACGCGGGTCGCGCACTTTCGCGACATGGTGCGCGCCGGGGACTACGACGGCATTCTCGTAATGGCCAAGCGCCTGGCCGCCGAGGGCTCGCAGATGCTCGACCTGTGCTGCGCGATCGTGGGTGAGGACGAGAAGGCATACATGAACGGGGTGCTCGACAAGCTGGCCACCCGCGTGACCGCGCCGCTGGTAATCGACTCGACCGAGGCCGACGTGCTCGAGGAGGCGCTGAAGCGCGTGCCGGGCAAGCCGCTCATCAACTCCATCAACCTTGAAGACGGTGAGAAGCGCACATCGAAAGTGCTGCCCATGGCCCGCCGCTATGGTGCCGCGGTCGTGGCTCTCACCATCGACGAGGACGGCATGGCGCTGACCGCCGACAAGAAAGTCGCGGTTGCAAAGCGCATCTACGCGATGGCGACCGAGCGCTACGGCCTCAAGGGCGAGGATCTCCTGTTCGATGCGCTGACGCTGCCCATTTCGACCGGCCAGGAAGACTACCGGACCGCCGGCATCGAGACGCTGGAGGCCATCCGGCGCATCAAGCAGGAGCTGCCGCGCGCCAAGACGATCCTCGGCGTCAGCAATATCTCGTTCGGGCTCAACGCCTATGCTCGGCGGGTACTCAACTCCGTGTTTCTGAAGGAAGCGGTGGACCGGGGCCTGGACGCGGCCATCGTCAACTATTCCAAAATCTACCCGCTCTACAAGATCCCCGAGCGCGAGGTAGAGCTGGCGCGCAAGCTCATCTTCCGCGATTGGAGCGAGGGCGACCCGCTGCAGGGTTACATGGCCCACTTCGCCGGGCTGGACCCGAGCGCCAAGGAGGACCTGGTCGCGGTCGAGTCGCTGCCGCTCGAAGACCAGCTCAAGCAGCTGATCATCCGGGGCGAGCGGACCATGGCCGGCCAGAGCCTGGAGCAGGTTCTTGAAACGGCGCTCGCGACCTATACGCCTTTGGAGCTGATCAATACGGTCCTGCTCGACGGCATGAAGACGGTGGGCGAGCTGTTCGGCGCGCGCAAGATGCAGCTGCCTTCCGTGCTGGACTCCGCCGCCGTGATGAAGGCCGCCGTCGCCTACCTGGAACCCAAGATGGAGCGCGTGGAGGGCACCCAGAAGGGAACCATCGTGCTCGCCACCGTTAAGGGCGACGTGCACGACATCGGTAAGAACCTGGTCGACATCATTCTCTCGAATAACGGGTACAAGGTCGTGAATCTGGGCATCAAGCAGCCTGCGGACGCCATCATCAAGGCCGCCCAGGAGCACAACGCGGACGCGATCGGACTCAGCGGACTGCTGGTCAAGTCGACCCTCGAAATGAAGTACGTGGTGCAGGATCTCCAACGGCTGGGCATGAAGACGCCGGTCATCTGCGGCGGCGCCGCGTTGACGCGCAAGTACGTGGAGCAGGACCTGCGGCAGGAGTACGCTTCCGCCGTGTTCTATGCGGAGGACGCCTTCGCCGGTTTGCATGTCATGAGCGACCTGGCCGGCGAGGACGGGGCGCGGGACAAGCGGATGGAGGAGGGCAGCACGGTCAAGCTCTTCCCGGCCGCGCCGCACGTGCTCGCCTCCCAGGCGCTGCCGCCCCTTGAAGGGCCGCCGGTGCGGTCGAGCTGGGTCAAGCCGGTCGAGCACACGCCGGTCCCGGCGTTTTGGGGCTGCCGGGTGCGGAAAGATTTCGACCTCGACTTCATCTTCTCCTACATCAACGAGATTGCGCTGTTTAAGAACCAGTGGCAGCTCAAGACCGCCTCGGCGACCGACTACATGCGGCTGGTCGAGGAAAAGTACCGGCCCATCCTGGCCGAGCTCAAGGCTGAAATCAAGCAAAAGCGCTGGTTCTGGCCCAAACTGGTCTATGGCTTCTATCCCGCGCAGTCCGACGGCAACGATGTGGTGGTTTACCACCCCGAGGAACACACGCGCGAGCAGCTGCGGATCACCTTCCCGCGCCAGCGCGAGGGTCGCCAGCTGTCCATCGCCGACTTCTTCCACCCGCGCGACTCGGGCCGGATGGACGTGATCGGCTTCTCCGCCGTGACGATCGGCGAGCGGGCCAGCGAGGAGACCAAGAAGCTGTTCGATGCGGGGGATTTCACGCGCTACTTGTACGTTCACGGCCTGGGCGTAGAGACCGCCGAGGCGCTGGCCGAGTACGGCCATAAGCTGATGCGCGAGGAGCTCGGCATCGCGGACGAGGACGCGCCCGACACCCGCGACCTGTTCCACCAGAAGTACCGGGGTTCGCGCTACTCCTTCGGCTACCCGGCTTGCCCGAATCTCGAGGACCAGACCAAGATCTTTGAACTGCTGCGGCCGGAGGAGAACATCGGCATGCGTTTGACGGAGGGGTTCCACCTGGAGCCTGAGCAGAGCACGAACGCGCTGGTGGTGCACCACCCGCAGGCGAAGTACTTCGTGGTTTAGCTCGTAGAGAATACACCCCACGAAGTGGGCGCCAGCCGCTCGCCGTTCCATCGAAGGCGCAGCAGGCGGTTTGTTCTTGGCACTTCTATTCACCTCTTCTCTGAAAATGAGAGAAGGGCCGCTCGTTCGCGAAGCGGCCCTTTCTTATTTGGAGGAGAGCCCGATGCAACCCGAAGAGTTCCTGCCGAAAGCCGCCGCCGCTGCCCGCGCCGCGGGCCACATCTATCCCGAGTACGCCGCCTGCGAGGCCGCGCTCGAGTCCGCCTGGGGCGCATCGCAGCTGGCCCGGGAGGCCAACAACCTGTTCGGCCAGAAGCAGTCGCACCCGCCGCGCGGTGCCTCGCTCGGGCTGCCGACACGTGAGTTTCTCCACGGTGCGTGGCTCACGGTGCAGGCCCAATGGGTGGTGTTCCGCGACTGGCAGGACTGCTTCGCGCACCGCATGACGCTCTTGCGGGCGCTCGAAAACGGCATCCCCGACTACCGCGCCGCGCTCGCCGCCGCGACTGGGGAAGCGTTCGTGACGCATGTCTCGAAGAGCTGGGCCACCGACCCCAGCCGCGCCGCGAAAGTATTGAGCGTCTACAAGCTCCATTTCCCGGCACCGGTCATCCTGCACGCCTGAGCTTGCTTACCTCAAGCAGGCTGCGGCACCTTCTTCGCGGGCGTATTTCGGACCTCGTCCTTGAGCGCGGCCGCGCGCACGGGCTTCTCGTGCAGCAGCAGTTCGGTGGCTTGCAGGTGCGGGTTCGCGTGGAACCAGCGTTTGCACGCGTCGTCGTGCAGCAGGTTTAAGAGCGCCATCAGCGCCATGCCCTGATGGTGCGCCATCCACTCGCGGACCAGGCGCGGCCGGTCGCGGCCCTGGGTGTAGTCGACCGCTTCATATAGCCCGTACGCGCCGGCCCAGCCTTGTTTGTGCATCGCGCGCAGGTTCTTGAGCGCCCCGTCGCGGTCGATGCCCAGCGCGAGAAAGCTCGCATAGGGCGCGACCACGGGGCCGGCGGTCGCGTCCCACTTCAGCGCGATCTCCGGGATGCCGAAGGCCTTGTAGTGGTAGTGGCCGCCGTCGTCCACCTCCGCGTAGCCCGACTCCGAAATACCCCACGGCAGACGCAGCCTGCGCCCATACGCCTTCTGGATCGCCACCACCCCGGTGAGCGTGCGCGCCATCAGCGTGTCGGGCAGGGTGCGCATCCACAGCGACGGCATCAGGTACTCGAACATGGTCGCCGTCCAGGAGAGCAGCACGGCTTGGCCGTAAGCGAGCGTATGGGTGCGCCCCATCTTGAACCAGCTGGTCTGCTCCAGGTCGCCCTTGGCGACGGCAAGGTAGACGGCGATACGGGCTTCGGACGCCAGCATGTCGTAGCAGGCGGTGTGCAGCTCGTCGCGCTCGACGTCATAGCCGATCGAGAGCATCTGCCGGTCGCGCTCGATCAGGAAGCCGAAATCCATCGCGGTCGCGAGCTCGAACGCCTTCGCGGAGCAGCTTTCAACCGCTGCGACCAGCGCGTCCAGCCTGGGGACAGCGGCGGCGAGCCGGTCGGCAAGCGCGCCTGACTGCCCCGCCGCCTTTGCCTGGAGCGCCCGCGCGAACGCCGGAGCGTCGCCGAGCGCGGGGTGCATGGTCTTTTCGTCGAGCCCGAGCCCCGCGC
>CAXTTW010000004.1:12615-23179 GCA_964247255.1 uncultured Acidobacteriaceae bacterium | reverse complement strand
GAACCAGTGCAGGATCGCGCCATGCCACAGCGAATGGCTCATCTCGCCCCCGCGTGCCGCTCTTCGATTGCGCCCTCGACGTACTCGACCGCGTTCTCCCATTCGCCGGAGTGGAGGAAGTGCTCGACGGAGATGCCGGTCGGGTCTGCCATGTGCCCGATGCTAGCGCCGCCGGGTATCATTTCGCCAGCATCGGCTTCAGGTACGGCAGCACGTTTCGCGCGACCACCTTGTACCCGTCCGCGTTGGGGTGCAGGTTGTCCGGGCTCAGCAGCTCGGGGTGGTCGTAGACGCCTTCGAGAATGAAGGGCACCAGCGGCAGTTTGTACTTAGCGGCCAGGGCGGGGAAGAGCGCGTCGTAGGGCCCGGTGTAATCCTCGCCGAGGTTGGGCGGCACCTTCATGCCGACCAGAAGGATGCGCGCATGCGCGGCCTGGAGCTTGCGGATGACCTGCTCCAGGTTGGCCTGGATGTCGGCGACGGGGAAGCCGCGCAGCCCGTCGTTCGCGCCCAGTTCCAGCACGACGATGGCCGGATGAAGCCGAAGAACCTGGTCGACCCGGGCCAGACCGTCCTTGGTGGTGTTGCCCGAGATACCCTGATTGAGGACCACCGCGTGCGAACCTGCCGCGGCCAGGTCCCTGCGAAGGTCGTCCGGGTAGGACGAGCCGGCCGGGGCACCATAACCGGCGGTCAACGAGTCGCCGAAGCAAACTACTGTCTGGGCATGGGCGGCGAGACAAGCGAGGAAAAGCAGGGAAGCCAGGCGTACGAGCATGGCGGTTGGACGGCTGGACGCGGCGGGGCGGTGCAAGCGGGCTTTTGTGTCGTAACGGCCGCCGGCGCGTCTCTTTCATAGCTTAAGGAGCGGGAATGGTTGAAGCGCGGGGAATCTGGAAGCGAATGCGCAATGGTTCGAGCACGGTGGAGATTTTGAAGGGAATCGATCTGCTGGTTCCACGGGGTCAGTTTGTCGCGATCATGGGCTCGTCGGGTTCCGGCAAGAGCACTCTGCTGGGGCTGCTCGCCGGGCTGGATTCACCGACGGAGGGCCAAATCCTGATCGACGGCGTGGACATCAGCCGGATGGAAGAAGACCGCCTGGCGCAGGTGCGCGGGGGCAAGATCGGCTTCGTCTTCCAGAGCTACCAGCTCATCCCGACCCTCACCGCGTTTGAAAACGTGCTGCTGCCCTTTGAGCTGAACGCGCGCGGCGACGGCAAGGGCCGGGCCAGGGCGTTGCTCGAGAGCGTCGGCCTCCGCGACCGCATGCACCACTACCCCGTGCAGCTTTCGGGCGGCGAGCAGCAGCGTGTGGCCCTGGCGCGAGCCTTTGTTTTAGACCCGCCGATCGTGCTCGCCGACGAGCCCACCGGCAACCTGGATACCACCAACGGGCAGCACGTGCTCGAACTGCTGACCACGCGCCAGCGCGAGGCCGGCACCACCCTGGTGATGGTGACGCACGACCCGCAGATCGCCGCCCGGGCCGACCGGCGGGTGATCCTGCGCGACGGGCGCGTGATCCGCGACGAAATGGTCCACGGGACGGCCGCCGAGGGCACCGACTCCGAAGGCCTCGCGATGATGCCGATGACAATTTGACGGTCCGCTGGAGAAGAGGAAACGATGGCCACCGAAGCACCCGTACAAGAGGCCCGAAGGGCGGTTTCGCTCGACAAAACCAAGCCCGCGCTGCCCTGGGCCACCGCCCTGCGCGTCGCCGCGCGCGAGCTGATGTTCACCAAGGTCAAGTTCGTCTTCGTGGTGCTCTCGGTTGCGATCGGCGTCGGGGCGCTCACCGGTGTCCGCGGCTTCGCCGACTCGTTCTCGACCACCCTGCTGGGCCAGGCCCGGTCGATCCTGGCAGCCGACTTGTCGGCTCGCGTGACCCGCACATTGAACCCGTCCGAGGAGGCGCGCCTGCACGCCTTTGCCGGCAAGGTCGGGGCGGAGATGACGCAGGTTACCGAGATGGCCTCCATGGCCGCCACGCCCGGCGACCCCGTGCCGCTGCTGGTCTCGCTCAAGGTCGTCGACCCGGCGAAATACCCCTTCTACGGGACGGTGCGCCTGGAGCCCGCGGGCACCCTCGCCGCCGCGCTCAAGGATGACACCGTGGTCGTCGACGAAAGCCTGCTCGTTCGCCTGCACACGCAGGTCGGCGCGAACCTCCGCATCGGCGGCCACCCGTTCCGCATCGCCGCGCTAATCGCTAAGGAGCCCGACCGGCTCACCGCGGGCGTCGGCATCGGCCCGCGCGTCATGATGACCCGGCGCGCGATCGAGGCCATCGGCCTGCTCCAGGCCGGGTCTCGGTCCACCCAGCGCTACCTCTTTCGCTTGCCGCTCGACGCGCCCATCGCGGGCGACCGCGCCGCGCTCGAGCATACCCTGCCCGAGGCCGTCATCGGCGACTACCGCGAAGGTTCCCCCGAACTGACGGAAGGCCTGGACGAGGCGCGCGGCCTCCTAAGCCTCATCTGCCTGGTCGCCATGGTGCTCGGCGCGATCGGCGTGGCCATGGCTATGCGCGCGCACCTCCAGCAGCGTATCGACGGCATCGCCATCATGAAGTCGATGGGCGCGCGCTCGGCCGACGTCCTGCGCATCTACGCCCTGCAAACGCTGTTGCTGGGCTCGGCCGGCGCGCAGCTCGGGGTCTTCCTCGGCGTGGTCGTCGAGTGGGTCCTGCCTTCGGTGCTCGGCTCATTGCTGCCCATCAACCCGCCTGTCCGTCTGCCGTGGATCCCCGTCCTCGGCGCGTTTTCGACCGGCATCCTGACCACCATGCTGTTTTCCATCCCGCCGCTGCTTGAGATGCGCAATATCCGGCCCAGCGTGGTCCTGCGCAGGCTGGTCGAAACGGCCGAGCCTACCGGGGCGGTGCGCGGCCTCGCTCGCCGCGTGCGCGGGAGCTGGGCGCAAATCCTCACCATCGTCTCGATCGTGCTGGCGCTTGCCGTGATCGCGACGCTGCTCTCGGACAACTGGCGCGGCGGGACATGGTTTGCCGGTTCGCTTGCCGCATCCTTGTTCATCCTTCTCGGCCTCTCGTCCGGCTTCCTGCGGGTGCTGCGGTTCGCGCTCGACCGCACCCGCCTCGTTTTGCCCTCCACCCTGCGCCAGGGCCTGGCCAACCTGTACCGGCCCGGCAACCAGTCGGCCGCCGTGCTCGCGGCTCTCGGCGTGGGCGTCATGCTCATCCTCAGCGTCTTCCTCATGCAGGGCTCCATCGTGAGCCGCATGCACACCGCCATGGCTTCTAACACGCCCAATGTCTTCCTGATCGACGTGGCTTCCGATGAGCTCGATGGTGTGCGCAAGCTGGTGCTCGCGCAGCCGGGAGCCGAAAAGAACTTCGAAGCGCTGCCGATCCTCACCGGCTCGCTCGACACGCTCGAGGGCACGCCGGTGCGGCAGCTCGATAAGAAAAAGTACCCCATGCACCTGCGCCGCACCCTCTCCTTTACCTACGCGGAGCAGGTGCCGGTCGGCATTAAGGTGGAGCAAGGGAAGTGGTGGAGCCCCCGAGATACAAGCTCGGTCGCGGTCATCGACCGCATCGCCGCGCGGCTGCACCTGCACGTCGGCTCGAAGATCGGCTTTTCCTCCGACGGCCAGCGATTCGTTTCCACCGTCAGCGCGATCTACAAGGTCGATGGCCAGCATATCTCCTCCCGCAGCGAGTTCATCTTCGCGCCCGCGCAGCTGCGCGACCTGCCCGTGGTCTGGTACGCGGCCATGCACATGCAGCCCAGCCGCATCGCGGAGCTCCAGCGCGTGCTCTTCGCCCACTACCCTACGGTGACCGCCATCAACATCGCCGACATCCTCGACACCATCCAGCATGTGGTCGGGCAGATCACCATCGTCATTCGCTTCCTGGCCGGGTTCTCGATCCTCTCCGGCATGGTCATCCTCGCTTCGAGCGTCGCCAGCACGCGCTTTCGGCGCGTCCGCGAGGTGGTGGTGCTCAAGACCCTCGGCGCGACCCGCCCGCGCATTGCCGGCGTTTTCTCGGTGGAGTTCCTGGTGCTGGGCCTGCTCGCCGGGGCGGCCGGTGTGGCCTTCGCGAACGGCCTGTCGCAGCTGCTGCTACACATCGTCGAGGTGCCGTTCGTCCAGAACGGCCGCGCCGACTCGCTCGGCGTGGCCCTAACGGCGTTCCTGGCCGTCGTGACCGGCTGGGCCGCGAGCTGGAGGATCCTGGGGCAGAAGCCGCTGGAGGTGCTGCGGGAGGAGTAGGAGCGGTCTCAGAATCTGCACTTCCGCCAGAGTTTTACAGTTTGTCTTGACAACCTTTCAGCAGGCGAGTACCCCGGTTATGCCTTGAGAAGAAGTTTTTTCTCGGGTACTTCGCCGATGCCCTCGCTGCACTCGGAGAAAGGCCTTCATGAGGAGCCGCCTGATACTCCTCCTTCTACTGGCAGCAAATCTTTGGTGCGGCCCTAATGGGAATACGCAAACGCTCGTTCATCCCGCCAGAAGCGGCAGGAGATGCAGCAGGTAGGAGGGCTGGAGGAGGACAAGCTGATCACTCCGACCGTCGGTTGGGCGCGCAGCGACAAGCAACTCATGTTCACAATTGATAGAGGCGTGAGCTGGAAGGACATCGCTCCTAATTTGGAAGAGCAAGAATTTCGCATCACCAATGTACTATTCAACGACCCTAATCAAGGTTGGATTCTTCGCCAAAAGACGATCGGTAATGGAGACGCATGGAGCTTGCTCCTGTCGGCTACGCAGGATCAGGGTCGTACTTGGAAAGAACGGAAGCCGGTTGGCATTCCAGCGCGCGATCTGGAATTTTACAGAGGAAACGCTTCGATCAGCTTCGCGACACCACAACAGGGATGGCTGGAGCTGCAAACAATTACCAGCTCAAATCTCAGCTCCGGAACCTTGTATATGACTACCGACGGCGGTGCGTCGTGGCAAGTCCTGCCAAGGACGCCCATCTTCGGGACGATCCGGTCGGCGTGGAAGGAACACCCACGACCTTCATCGACGGCGTCAAGCAGAGCCCGTTTCGCACTCCGGATCAGCTTATCGAGGCGCTTCCCCACGCCGAGATGCAGGCGAGCCAGTGAGACTGGTTGCCCCCCAGGGATTCGAACCCCGATATGCTGAGTCAGAGTCAGCTGTCCTACCATTGAACGAGGGGGCAAGGCGGGCCGGTCGCGGCTTTAACCCTTCAAACCGGGCGACTCGTTCGATCATAAGGGCGGCCGGGCTCGCGGTCAACGGTGGTACCCTTACGTTTTTGGAGGTCGCGGATGCGGAAGAAAGTCACGATCGTCGGGGCGGGGAACGTAGGGGCGACAGCGGCGCACTGGCTGGCGGCGAAAGAGCTCGCGGATATCGTCCTGCTCGATGTCGTCGAGGGCGTGCCGCAGGGTAAGGGCCTGGACCTGCTTGAGGCCATGCCGATCGAGAAGCGCGACTGCCGGATCACCGGCACCAACGACTACGCCGATTCCGCCGACTCCGACATTGTGGTCATCACGGCGGGCATCGCCCGCAAGCCGGGCATGAGCCGCGACGACCTCTTGAACACCAACGCGAAGATCATGGCGGACGTCATCACGCGCGTCGTCGCGACCTCTCCGGAAGCGATCCTGATTGTCGTTTCGAACCCGCTCGACGCCATGGCGCAGGCAGCCTTCAAGCACTCCGGGTTCCCGCGGGAGCGCGTGCTGGGCATGGCCGGTGTACTCGATTCGGCGCGGTTCCGGACCTTTATCGCCGAGGAGCTGAAGGTTTCGGTCGAGAACGTGACCGCGTTCGTGCTGGGCGGCCATGGCGACACCATGGTGCCCCTGCCGCGCTACTCCACCGTCGCCGGCATCCCGATCACGGAGCTGCTCTCTTCTGACGTGTTGGAGAAGCTGGTCCAGCGCACGCGCGACGGCGGGGCGGAGATCGTGAAGTATCTCAAGACCGGCTCGGCGTACTACGCCCCCGCCGCCGCCGCGATCGAGATGGTCGAGGCTATCCTAAAGGACAAAAAGAAAATCCTGCCCTGCGCGGCCTACTTACAAGGCGAGTACGGGATCGAAGGCCTTTATGTCGGGGTGCCCTGCAAGCTAGGCTCGAAAGGTTTGGAGCAGATCGTCGAGATCAAGCTCACCGCCGAGGAACAGGCGGCACTGCGAAAGAGCGCGGACTCGGTCGAGGAGCTTTGCGGGATCATCGGCGTTTAGCAACGTCGTATTGTGAGTCAAGCGACGCATGCGGATCTACGCTAGGGCAGCCGCGTAGCCTAACGCCTCGATTGGGCTGTAAACCGCTTCAATGAACTCTCGTGGGCTCAATTAGGCTGAGCCTCAGAAAGTAAGTTCGATAGCGATTCGCATCGAATGTAAACAGCTGGTCGGCACATGTCGAGGCATGCGCGCCGATGATGAAATCCGCAAGCAGGCGAGGAGGCGTTTTCACTCGGTTCTCGCGTCTCCGCCTTGCATGGTTGAGGAACTGCGAGGCCGCACGCTCCCAAATTTCCCGTTCGATCGCCCAATCTACAGCGATCGACCTCGCGTCAAGATACGCAAGCAGCCCGGCCTCGTCGAGCACCGGGTGAGCGCGCAGCTCACAATACACCGGAGCACAAACAATCAGCGGTCCAGTCCGCCCGCAGTCTTCGAGCCGCTCCGCTATGTCGGTCGAGAACGATTCTTCTGACCAGAGAGCGGAAAGAACGTTGGTGTCAATCGCCGTAATCAGACCGTGAACTCCTCGTCCTCTTCGTCGCGCAACGACCTTTGCCAATCCACGGCGCTACCTTCCTCGGGAGGCAAGGGAAATCTTCCCTGATCTTCGTGGAAACCTCGGAGTCGCGGCTGCAATGCGCGAATGATCGTCGCCCCCCCCCTGGTCACGATCTCGACCTGGTCGCCCTTTTTCAGTCCATGCGCGAGCAGAACCTCTTCGGGCAGCACGATCTGGCCTTGCTCATCGATGGTGCTCACGGTCAAACTCATCTCTTTTCCTGTTCTCCTATCCGGCGGCTCCGTGAAAGCGGAGCTTGGCGGCAACTCTACCAAGCTCCTTGCATAGCGTCCTAAACCCGCTCCACCACCACCGACTCCAGCACCACCGGCGTCTTCGGCTTGTCCTGCGCGCCGCGCGGCACCTTGGTGATCTTGTCCACGATCTCCTGCCCCGCCACCACTTCGCCGAAAATGGTGTGATTGCCGGTCAGCCACGGCGTCGCCGCGACGGTAATGAAGAACTGTGAGCCATTGGTGTTCGGCCCGGCGTTCGCCATCGCCAACTTACCAGGCTTGTCGAACTTATGCGGCGAGCCCTTAGTCTCGTCCTCAAACTTGTAGCCCGGGCCGCCCATGCCGGTACCGTCCGGATCACCGGCCTGCACCATGAAGTCGGGAATCACGCGGTGAAAGATGGTGCCGTCGTAGAGTTTGGTCCCGGTCTTCGACTGGCCCTTGTGGGTCCAGTCCTTGGTGCCCTCGGCCAGGCCGATGAAGTTGGCGACCGTCTTGGGGGCATCGGACTCGAAAAGGCGGCAGACGATCTCGCCCTGCGAAGTGGTAAGGGTGGCGTACACGCCGGGTTCTTTTGGCATCGTTGTTCTCCTACCGCTATCTTACCGGCGCGGCCGCAGGGGCCGATTGCGGCGCGGCCTGCCCCGCCGGCAGGATCGTTACTTTGCGCAGAATCACCGGCGTCAGCGGCTTGTCCTCCGCGTCCCGCTCCACGTGCGTGATTGCTTCTACTACCGTCACGCTTTCCGGGTCGCACTGGCCGAAGATCGTGTAACCGCCGGTCAGCGAAGGATAAGGCTTCTCCGTGATGAAGAACTGGCTCCCGTCCGTGCCCGGGCCGGAGTTGGCCATCGCGAGACGCCCCGGCACGTCGTAGCCCAGGTTCGGCACGATCTCGTCCGGCGTCGTAAAGCCGGGGCCGCCCATGCCGGTGCCCGCAGGGTCGCCGCCCTGTGCCATGAAGCCGGGAATTATACGGTGAAAGACGGTCCCGTCATAAAGCGGCTTGCCATGCTCCTTCTCGTGCGTCACCGGGTCGGTCCAGTCCTTGGTGCCGGTCGCCAGCCCCACGAAGTTCGCCGTCGTCTCCGGCGCCTGCTTGTCGTACAGCCGGCACCGCATCTGCCCCATGCTGGTGTCGAAGACCACCGTCGGTCCGGTAGGCAGCGGCACCGCCGGGGCGACCGTGTCGGGCGAGTCGGGCAGGGGAGCCGGGGTTTGCTGGGCGTGGACGGGCAGGGCCAGGAGGAGGAGAAGGGAAATTCTTGCAGTCATAGCATTTTCTAGAGTAGCGAACAGTTCTCCGCGAATGCATTTCCTCCCGTGAAAGTTGCGGAGATCGCCGTTGACATTTCAATCATCGCGGGGCTGTACTCAGGGCGTTCCCTGCTCCGCCATTGAACGAGGTGACCCATGCACGAATTGCCCGCGCTGACGTACAGCCAGTACAGCTTCGTTTACAACGCGCTCTCCTTCGCCATCGCGGCGCTGGGGGCTGCTACCATCTTCCTGTTTCTCAGCCGTTCCCAGGTGGGGGCGCAGTACAAGTCCGCGGTCACCATCTCCGGCCTTGTCTGCCTCATCGCGTCCTACCACTATTACCGCATCTTCAACTCGTGGGAGGCCGCCTACACTGTTGAAAACGCGGCGGTTAAGCTTTCCGGGCAGCCCTTCAACGATGCATACCGGTACGTCGACTGGATCTTGACTGTTCCCCTGCTTGTGACGGAACTGATCCTGGTCATGCGCCTGCCGGGCGGGGAGTCGAGCGTCAAGGCGAGCCGTCTTGCCTTTCTCGCGGTCATCATGGTCGCTCTGGGCTACCCGGGTGAAATTTCGTCCAACAATGCCACGCGCTGGATCTGGTGGGCCGCCGCGATGATCCCGTTCCTCATCATCGTGTTCGACCTTTACGTTGGTCTGCGCGACTCGATCGGCAAACAGCCCGAGCATGCGCGCGGTTTGGTCTCTTCCGCCCGGTGGCTGCTGATCGTGACTTGGGCTTTCTACCCCGTCGTCTTCGTCCTTCCGATGCTCGGCTTCAATGGTCCGAGCGCCACGGTCGGCATCCAGGTCGGCTACAGCCTCGCCGACATCCTCGCCAAGGCCGCCTTCGGGGTGTTCATCTATATGATCGCCGTTCGCAAGAGCCAGGCCGAAAGCCAAGACCTGCCCGCGGGAAGGGAGTACGCGGTGGCGCGGTAGATCACTTGTCCAGCGCCGCCGAAGCTGTAAAAGCCGACAAGCTGTGTCTTGTCGGCTTTCTGTATTCGGACGAAAGTGAGCTTGGTGCAAGATTTTGCTTGATCACCGCCGCGGCTCCATGCCGACGCTTGGCAGCTATCGCACGCTGGAGCAGGTAACGCTCGGGCTTGGCGGTGTTACGCCTCCCACGACCGGCGTCAAGGACACCGGGTACACACACCTGTTCGCGAGCGATGCCATCCAGAACGGGCTGATCACACAAGCCGCGATGGAATATACGGCCACAGGGGATTGTCATTACCTGATTCGGATCGGTAAGGCTGGAACGGACACGATGACAACGCCCAGTGCATATGGCTCCGGAACGTCTTCTGCCTACACGGCCCTGAGCGGCCAAGCCGGCAATCCATTGGCGCCGTCTGGGGCGATTTCCTGGAACGGAACGGTACGGCTCACGCAGACCTCGCCTACTACGGTTCACGTTACGGGCAGCTTGTATCACAAGTGCTTCCCTGCATATGAGGTGAGCGTCGGCAACAGCGATGTTGTTTATGCTCCGCCGAGCTCGTCAGACTTCACACCAATTGCATTTTGCCTATCGGGGTTTAGGGCCATTAACGGACAGTATCGATACTACCCTTACCGTTGCTCCTTAAGTGAGTAGCAGTGCTGAAAAGAAAGGGCCAAACGATGAAAGTGTTGATCGTAACGTTAAGTTGCCTGCTGATAGTTGTGAAAGCACACGGGCAAACAACCATTGCGGAACTTTACCGGGACCTGCGCAACCCCGATCCGAAAGTACGTGATGCAGCAAATCGAAGCAGCGCGCAGCTGCTTACAAGGGAGTTGCCTGAGATTGAGAAAGAAACGAAGACCATCTGCGATGGTCTGACGGACGGGGACACCACGATACGTCAAGACTCAAGCGCGATCCTAAATGTCATCGTGCAAATCCGCGCAGACAAAAACTCCGTAGTGTCAGCGTGTTTACCTCAACTGCTTACAACGGCAGTTGACCCCATTGATCAAATTAGAATGAACTCACTCAATGCACTAGCACTGAAAAGCGGCGGGCCGCCGCAAGTTGCAGCGCGACTCTTCACTGCCGCTCTCACGACCCGAACACTGCTGTCAGGCAGATTGCGGCGACCGGGATTCTCAAGCTTCCAGCTGAAATCAACCAAGAAAGCATAAAGCTGCTCGCGGACAAGATAACAGCCGAGCAGAGTCCCTTGATTAAGCAAGCGCTTCTGCTGGGTGCCGTGCAGTCCTTGAAAACCAATCCGGAGATCGCCCTAGCGGCATCGCGACTCATCGCGGATGTCGACCCGGACGTCAAGGAGGCGGCGATC
>CAXTTW010000004.1:0-12515 GCA_964247255.1 uncultured Acidobacteriaceae bacterium | reverse complement strand
CTTCTCTATGCAAGCCGCCCTACCGCGTAAACACATCCTTCACCGCCTGCACCATCACGTCCCGGTTCACGTCCGAGATCGCCTTCGTCAGTGGGATCTCCTTTGGGCAGGAGCTCACGCAGTTTTGCGAGTAGCTGCACTCCTGGATGCCGCCGTCGCCCATCAGCGCGTGCAGCCGGTCGGTCTTGAGCGCCTTGCCGGTCGGGTGCTGGTTGAACAGCTTGACCTGCGCGATCGTCGCCGCGCCCACGAAGCCGGTGTCCTCGTTGAACTGCGGGCACACCTCCATGCAGATGGTGCAGGAGATGCACCGCGAGATCGGGTAGGCCTCCTCCTGCTCCGCCGGGGTGATCCGGGGGCCGGGGCCGAGGTCGTAGCTGCCGTCGACCGGCACCCAGGCCTGCACGCGCTTCAGGTTCTCAAAGATCACCGACCGGTCGACCGAAAGATCGCGCACCACCGGCATCTTCGAGAGCGGCTCGACCCGCACCACTCCGTCCTCGATCACGTTCTCGATCAGCGCCGAGCAGGCCATGCGCGCCCGGCCGTTGATCCGCATCGCGCAGGACCCGCACACCTCTTCCAGGCAGTTCGCGTCGTAGGCAATGGCGGTGGTCTCGCGCCCGTCCGCCGTGACCGGGTTGGTCGCGATCTCCATCAATGCGGAGATCACGTTCATCCCCGTGCGGCGCTGCAGCTCGAACTTGTCCCAGTGCGCCGGCGCGTCCGGCCCCGCCTGTCGCCTTACTTCGATGCGAACCGTTTTGCCGGATGGCTTTGAGAGCGAAATCGCCGCTCCGGTGAGCTCGGGGGTGTGCGTCACTGTCGCCATCTCTCGGAACCTCTCTAATGATTCGATCCGTGTGCCGCGCGTGCGATGCGCGGCTTATTTCACCGCGTCGTAACGCCTGGGCCGGGGCGTAATGTACTGCGTATCCACCGCCTCCATCGTGAACCGGGGCTCGTCCGCGTCGGGCGCGAAGCTGGCTTTGGTCGTCTTCAGGAAGCATTCGTCGTCGCGGTCCGGAAAGTCCGGCTTGTAGTGCGCGCCGCGGCTCTCGTCGCGCAGCGCGGCCCCTTGCGTGACCACCCGCGCCAGCTGGAGCATGTTGCCCAGCTGCCGGGTAAAGGCGAACGAGGTATTCGCCCAAGCGCTTTTGTCGCTCAGGTTGATGTTGCGGAACCGCTCCAGCAGCTCGACGATCTTTTCGTCCGTTTCCGCCAGATTCTTATTGTAGCGGATCACCGTGACGTTCTTGGTCATGGTCTCACCCAGCTCGCGCCACAGCTTGAACGGGTTCTCCTTGCCGGTCGAGGAGAGCAGCCGCCCGTTCATCTCCTCCTGCCGCTTGCGCTCGTTCTCGCCATAACCGTTTGCCGGCGCGCTCCCAAGGCTTTTGGCGTAGCGCAGGGCATTCGGGCCGGCCTGGAAGCCGCCATGAATGCAGGAGAGCAGGGAATTAGCCCCGAGCCGGTTCGCGCCGTGGTAGTTGTACTCCGCCTCGCCGGCGGCGAAGATGCCTGGAATGTTGGTCATCTGGTCGAAGTCCACCCATAGGCCGCCCATGGTGTAGTGCATGCCGGGGAAGATCTTCATCGGCACCTTGCGCGGGTCGTCGCCGACAAACTTCTGGTAAATCTCGAGGATGCCTTCGAGCTTGCGGTCGAGCGTCGCCGCGTCGATGTGGGTGAGATCGAGGTACACCATCGGCTGCCCGTCGATGCCGAGCCCGTGCTCGTAGACCACCTTGTGGATGGCTCGGGTCGCCACGTCGCGTGGCACCAGATTGCCGTACTTCGGGTACCACTCTTCGAGGAAGTACCAGCGGTCTTGCTCGGGGATGGTGGTCGCTTCGCGCGCATCGTTGAGCTTGCGCGGAACCCAAACGCGGCCACCCTCGCCGCGCGCCGACTCGCTCATGAGCCGCAGCTTGTCCTCGCCGGGAATGGAGGTCGGGTGAACCTGGATGAACTCGCCGTTCGCGTAATACGCCCCTTGCTGGTACACCGCCGACTGCGCCGAGCCCGTGCAGACGACCGAATTGGTGCTCTTGCCGAAGATCGCCCCGATGCCGCCGGTCGCCAGGATGATCGCGTCCGCGTCAAAGGTCCGGACGCTCATGTCGCGCAGGTTCATCGCGCAGATGCCCCGGCACACGCCCTGCCCGTCGAGCACGGAAGACAGAAACTCCCAACCCTCGTACTTGGTGACCTTGCCCTCGGACTCATACCGGCGAACCTGCTCGTCGAGGGCGTACAAGAGCTGCTGCCCGGTCGTCGCGCCCGCAAAGGCGGTCCGGTGATAGAGTGTCCCACCGAAACGGCGGAAGTCCAACAACCCCTCGGGCGTGCGATTGAACGGCACCCCCATACGGTCGAGCAGGTCGATGATGGCCGGAGCGGCGTCGCACATGGCCTTGACCGGGGTCTGATTCGCGAGGAAGTCCCCACCGTAAATCGTGTCGTCGAAGTGCGCGGCGGTGGTGTCGCCCTCACCCTTCAGGTTCTTGGCCGCGTTAATGCCCCCCTGCGCGCAAACCGAGTGCGACCGCTTGACCGGCACGATCGAGAACAGGTCGACCTTGCCCCCGGCCTCGGCGATCTTGATGACGGCCGACAGCCCGGCCAGGCCCCCACCCACGACGATGATCTTCGGTGCTGCCGCCATGATTAATCCTTTGTCTTGCCGATGCCGATCGGAGCCGGCGCCTGCGCGCCCTCTGTGATTTGAGCCGGTGTGAGGTCGGAAGGTGCGTTCCGGTATTTCGGTTCCACGAAAGCCCACATGCTCGCGAGGCCGATCGCGACCAGCGCGAAGCCCCCAGCCGTACATACGTAGGCAAAGCCCCGTCGCGCACGGTCCCCCGAGGTGATGCCCCACTTAGCCGCGAACAGCCAGATCCCGTAGGCGAAGTGGTAGCAGGTCGCGATCATCGCGATGGCGTAGATGGCGAACATCCATGGGTGCAGCAGCTCCGCCTGTACTTTATGGAAGGCCGCCCCTGGGTGCTCCGGCAGGCTCACGCCCGAGAACCGCTGCCGCCACACGTGCTGCACCAGATACGCGAGCGCGATACCGCCGGACCAGCGCTGCGCGGTGTACAACCAGTTGCCCGCGTAGGGGTAGTACACCAGGTTCGATTTGCCCCGCAGCCAGATGTACATGCCGTACAGCGAGTGATACAGCAACGGCAGGAAGATGAACGCCCACTCCAGAACACGCACAAAGGGCAGGGAGTTGAGGAACTTGACCTGCGCCGCGTAGGCGGCCGGGCCGTTCAGGGCTTCGTAGTTCGAGACCAGGTGCTCGATCAGGAAGGCACCGATCGGCACGATGCCGGTGAGCGAGTGAAGCCGGCGCAGCAGAAACGAGTGGCCCTGCCCCGCGCGCAGCGGCGGCACGCCCTTGTTGACGGTGCCCTTGCGCGCTCCGGTGTCGGGCCCGGCTACTGGTTGCGGAACGGTGATGGTCGCCATGGGCTCCTTATTGAACGCGCGGTAAGTTTGGCCAAGACGATTATTGGCCCGCGCCGCCGCGTCCGTCAACACAAACAGCAGCTCCTATTGTAACGACCGTGCCATGATGGGAATCGAGGTTCCAAATGAGGGCGTACCGGGTGATTTTGCTCATGGCGGCAGGGGTTTTCGCGGGGAGCGGCACGTCAGTTGCACAGTCCGGCTTCGGCCCGGCGAACCCCTTTTACGCCCCAAGCCCGCTGCCGTTTCACGCCCCGCCCTTTGACCACATCCGGAACGCCGATTACGCGCCGGCGATCGACGCGGGCCGCTCCGCGCAAATCCGCGAGATCGAGGCGATCGCGAACGACCCGGCCCCGCCGGACTTCGAGAACACCTTCGCTGCCATGGAGCGCTCCGGGCAGTTGCTCCAGCGCGTCCTTCAGGCCTTCAGAGGGGTCACCGGCGCGAACACCAATCCGGCCCTTCAGGCGGTTCGCAAGGACGAAGCGCCCAGGCTGGCCGCGCACGAGGATGCGATCCGGCTCAACCCCAAGCTGTTCGAGCGGGTTAAATCGGTGTACGCACAGCGGACGGCGCTGGGGCTCAAGGGAGAGCAGCTGCGGCTGGTCGAGGTCACCTACGAGCAGTTTGTGCACGCCGGGGCTAACCTGAGCGAGCGAGATAAAGCAAAACTCAAGGTGCTCAACGAGGAAGAATCGACCCTCGGCAATGCATTCGAAACCAAACTGCTGGCCGCGACCAAGTCGGCCGCTTTTACCGCAACCGAGAAGCGAAGCCTGGCCGGGCTGAGCGAGGCGCAAGTGCAGGCCGCTGCCGGCGCAGCCGAGGCGCGTAAGCAGCCGGGCTATGTCATACCGCTGCAGAACACGACGCAGCAGCCCGCCCTGGCGAGCATGACCGACCGCGCGGCGCGCGAAGAGTTGTTCAACGCGGGGTGGACCCGCGCGGAGCGCGGCGGCGAGGAAGACACCCGCGCCGTCATCGCCCGGCTCGCGCAGGTTCGCGCGGAAAAGGCGAAGCTGCTCGGCTACCCGAGTTATGCCGCCTGGAAGCTCGAAGACCAGATGGCACGCACGCCGGATGCGGTCGAAAAGTTTCTGGGCGACCTTACCCCGGCGGCCGTCGCGAAGGTCCGCGCGGACGCTTCCGAGCTCCAGGCCGTCGCGGGCGGCACGCCGGTGGAGGCGTGGGACTGGGAGTTCTACGCCGAGCAGGTGCGCAAGCAGAAGTTCGACCTGGACGAGGCGGCGACCAAGCCGTACTTCGAGATCGAGAACGTGCTCCGGAACGGAGTCTTCTACGCGGCACATCAGCTGTACGGCATTTCCTTCAGGGAACGCAAGGATATCCCGGTTTACCAACCGGAGATGCGGGTTTTCGAAGTTACCGACGCGGACGGAAAACCGCTCGCGCTGTTCTATACCGACTATTGGAAGCGCGATAACAAGAATGGCGGCGCATGGATGAGCGAGTTTGTCGGGCAGTCGAAGCTGCTCGGGACCTTGCCGGTGGTTTACAACGTATGTAACTTCCAGAAGCCTGCTTCGGGGCAGCCCGCGCTAATCTCTTTCTCCGACGTGACTACGATGTTTCACGAGTTCGGCCACGCACTGCATGGCATGTTTTCGGACGCGACCTATCCCAGCCTGGCCGGAACCGCCGTGCCGCGCGATTTCGTCGAGTTTCCCTCGCAGTTCAACGAGCACTGGGCGCTGTACCCGACCGTCTTCGCCAACTACGCGAAACACTATCAAACCGGCGCGGCCATGCCCGCCGGTTTAGTCGAAAAGATCAAACGCGCCCGGACCTTCAACCAGGGCTACTCCGTGACCGAACTGCTGGCCGCCGCGCAGCTCGACATGCAGTGGCATAGCCTGCCCGCGGCCGCTCCCCTGCAAACCGCCGACGCTTTCGAGCAGCAAGCACTCCAGAAAACCGATCTTGCCCTCAAGCAAGTACCCCCGCGCTACCGGTCCAGCTACTTCATGCACATCTGGGGCAACGGCTACGCGGCCGGCTACTACGCCTACCTGTGGAGCGAGATGCTGGACGACGACGCCTACCAGTGGTTCGAGGAGCATGGCGGGCTGACTCGCGCCAACGGCGATCGCTTTCGGCGGATGGTGCTGTCCCGTGGCTTCACAGAGGACCTACCCGCGATGTACCGCTCCTGGCGCGGAAGAGACCCGAGCGCGGCACCGATGTTGAAGTACCGGGGGCTCGAGAGTACGGCGGCAAGCACGAGCAAATAAGTTGAGGGTGATAGTGGAACCTCGACGAGACATCCTAAGCGGAGCGAAGGACCTGCTTCGGCTTCGCTCTCAGGACGACCCGGCTCCTGAGTCAAAAAGCGCCAGCTTCGGCAGCAGCTTCCGCAGCGCCGCCCCGCGATGGCTCAACCCGAGCCGCGTTCCCCGGTCCAGCTCCGCCATGGTTTTCCCGAGCGGGGGCAGCCAGAACAGCGGGTCGTACCCGAACCCTTCCGTCCCGCGCCCTCGCATCAGAATCTCACCCTCGACCGACCCGTCCGCCTCGCACACAATCGCGCCCGAGCGGGCCACGGCTAGCGCGCACTGGTATCGAGCCGTTCTAGGTGCCGGCACGTCCGTGAGCTGCTCAAGCAGACAGCTGTTGTTGCGCGTATCCGGCGTCCCCGCGAAGCAGCCGATCCGCTCCGCATAGCGCGCCGAGTACACCCCCGGCGCGCCCCCGAGCGCGTCTACCTCCAGCCCGGAGTCGTCGGCCAACACCAGTTCGCCCGGTGCATACCCGGCGTAGAACAGCGCCTTCAAACGCGCGTTCTCGTCGAAGGTCGCGCCGGTCTCCTCGGGCGCGGCAATCGCGCCGAGCCCGGGCAGAACCTCGATCGCCCAGCCATCGGAAGCCTGGGCCGCGGCGAGCGCGAAATCGCGCAGCTTGCCCGCGTTGCCGGTCGCAACATACAGAATCTTCACGCAGAGATCCTCGCCGCTTTCTCCGGGGTGACAGGCGGGCTAAACTCCGGCCGGTTTAAGGGGCATCCGCCGCAGCGCGGCACCCCGCCGCAGTGCGTCTTACCGACCATCACGACGAGCGCGTGAAACTCGTTGTAGTGCGCGAGCAGCGTCTCCGGGTCATCCTGAACAAATGCCGCCAGCGCGAGCCGCTGCACGGCAGGGTAGCGCGCCGTTTCCTCCATCAATCCGTGGCGGGTGACTACCCGGCGCAGATACTCGTCCACCACCATCACCGGGGCGCGCAGGGCGTAGAGCAGGATCGCATCCGCCGTTTCCGGACCCACGCCGGGCAGCAGAAGCAGGGCTTCGCGGGTCTCATCGGCCGGTGCGGCAGCCATTCGTTCCAACGATCCGTCATACAAGGTGTCCAGCAATGCAAGGAATGCTTTGATCGCTGCCGCCTTGCGCACCATGTACCCCGAGGGCCGGATCAGCTCCCGCAAACGTTCCATCGAAATCGTCCGCAGCCCGTCCACGGTCAGAACCCCGGCCGCCCTCAACGCCGCGATGGACCGCTCCACATTGCGCCACGAGGTGTTCTGGGTCAGATAGGCGCCCACCACGGTTTCGATGTCGCTGTCCGACGGCCACCAGCCCTGCGGGCCGTACGCCTCCGCCAAAGCGTCGTAAAAGCGGCGCAGCATCAGCGGACGCCGGCCCGCAGTTGCTGCTTCCAGCCCAGCAGCTTGGCGCGCGTCCCGGCCGCTTCGGCTTCCGGAATGCGCCCAAGGTGCTGGTACAGGATCGAGATCGCGGTGAGCGCCAGCACGTCCTCCGGGGCTTGCGCGGCCAGTGCCTGGGCTTCACCGAGCGCCTCTTCGTACGCACGGGAGTCCTGAAGTGCCCGGATGAGCCCGTGCCGCGCGTCCAGGAAGCCGGGATCGGCCGCGAGCGTGGCGCGAAAGCCGCTCGCGGCCTCCGCGGGGTCGCCTTCGGCCAGGCGGTCCAGCGCGTCGTAGTACAGCTGCTCGGCTTCAGAGGCCATCTGCCTCGATCATAGAAGACGCGCATCTATCCACAGGCGATGAAAGCCCACACTGAATATCTCTGGTTCCATACCGACACACCTCGCGCCATGGTCCACATCACCCCGCAGATCGAGGCGGTCGTGGCGAAAAGCGGAGTTCAGGACGGCCTGTGCTTCGTCTCGCCCATGCACATCACCGCCGCTATCTACGTCAACGACCACGAGTCCGGCCTTATCGAGGATATCGGCGACTGGCTGGAGGCACTCGCCCCCGCGCGCCCCGAGTACCGCCACCATCGCACCGGCGAAGACAATGCCGACGCCCACCTCAAGGCGCTGTTGCTCCACCACGAAACCACCCTGCCCATCACCGGCGGCAAGCTCGACCTGGGTACGTGGCAGCGCGTCTTTTACGCGGAGTTCGACGGTCAGAGAAGGAAGCGAGTCATCGTGAAGATCTTGGGAGTCTGACACACAGCTCGCGGCCGCTTTTACTCAGGCCGCTGCCAAAACTCCACGGTAATTCCCTCCGGGCTGCGCACGTAGGCCGCGCGCGTACCTTCCAGAACTCCCGCCGGCACCGTTTGCGGCGCGCTTACCCCGCGCCATCCCACCTGCTCTGAGGCCCCGATCGCGGCATCGATGTCGGTGACCTCGAAGCAAAGGTGGACGAAGCCCACATCGCAGGGCAGCGGCGTGAACCGCGCACCCTCCGCCGGGCGAATGTACTCGAGCAGCGCGATGTCCAAGGACGGCGCATGCACAAACGCCACGCGCGCTTCCGCCTCCGGCACACCGCAAACGTTCGCGAGAAGAGCGCCGCCGAGCAGTTCCGTCGGTTCCGCCGGAAACCCGAGGACGCCGACCCAAAAGGCCAGAGCGTCCTCCAGGCTGGCAACGTTGAACCCTATGTGATTGGCACGGCCGATCCGAAATGTCGAGCTTTCTATGGTTGTTCTCCTGTCCGGTACTTGAGACCTATTGGGAGCTCGCGCCTCACCCAACCACCGCGATCTCTTCCTCCAGCATCTGCTTTTCGAACAAGCTCGCGTAGTACCCGCCGCGCCGCACCAGCTCTTCGTGCGTGCCCAGCTCGGCCACGCGGCCTTCGAGCAGCACCGCGATCTGGTCCGCGTTGCGGATCGTCGAAACCCGGTGCGCGATCAGGATCGTCGTGCGGCCCGCCATCGTGTGCTGGAGGCTGCGCAGGATTTGCTCCTCGGTGTGCGTGTCGACCGAGGCCAGCGCGTCGTCGAGGATCAGGATCTTGGGGTTGCGAATGATTGCACGGGCCAGCGCCGAGCGTTGCTTCTGCCCGCCTGACAGCGTCAGTCCGCGTTCGCCGATCACCGTGTCGAACCCCATCGGGAACTCCTCGAACTCCCGCCGGATGTGGGCGGCCTCGGCGGCGGCCAAGAGCTCCGCCTCGGGGGCTTCCGGCCGCCCGAGCGTGATGTTGTCCCGGATCGTGGTCGAGAACAGAAAGGTCTCCTGCGGAACATACCCGATCCCGGCACGGAGGCCGGCCAGTGGGTACTCCTGCACCGGATGCCCGTCGATGCGCACGGACCCGGCCGGCGCGTCGTGCATGCGCACCAGCAGGCTCGCGAGCGTACTCTTGCCCGCCCCGGTCGGCCCTACCAGCGCCAGTGAACTCCCCGCGGGCACGGTCAGCGAGATGCCCCGCAGCACCTCGGATGCGGCCCCGTCGTACCGGAACCACAGATCGCGAAATTCGATCGCGCCCGCCGGGATTGCGGCCAGCGCGGGCGAGGCGTCGCGGTCGTCGATCGCCGGCTTCTCTTCCAGGACCTCCTGAATGCGCACCACGGATGCCTTGCCGCGCTGGAGGAGATTGACCACCCAGCCCAGCGCGATGATCGGCCAGGTGAGCATGACCGTGTAGGTCGAGAACGCCACGAAATCCCCGACGGAGATGCGGTGCGACAGCACCTCTCGCCCGCCGACAAGCAGAACCACCACCATCGCCAGGCCCAGCAGGAACTCGAGCGTGGGCCACAGCATGCCCATCAGCTGGACCAAACGCAGCCCGCGCCGGATGTACTCGCGGTTGGACTGCTCGAAAGCCCCGATCTGCGCTTCTTCCTGCGCGAACGCCCGGACCAGGCGCGCGCCTGAGAAGTTCTCCTGCGCTTGCGCGGAAATGTCCGAAAACATGGCCTGGATGCGTTCGAACCGGTCGTGGATCCTGCGCCCCAAAGCCTGCACCAGCACGCTCGCGAGCGGCAAGGGGGCGAGCGCGACCAGCGTCAGGAACGGAGAAATCTTGAGCAGGAAGTAGAGCGCCCCGAGCGTGAACAGGATCGTGTTGGCCGAGTACATGATCGCCGGGCCAAGCAGCATCCTGACCGCGTTCAGGTCGTTGGTCATCCGGGCCATGATGTCGCCGGTGCGGTTGCGCTGGAAATACCCCGCCGGCTGCCGCTCCAGCGTCGCGAACAGGTCGTTGCGCAGGTTGAACTCGATGTCGCGCGAGATGCCGATGACGATCCAGCGCGTCCAGAACAGGAAAAATCCCTTGACCACCGCGAGCGCCACCAGTTCGAGCGCGTAGCGGAGCAGCTTGGCTCGGGTCACCCCATGCGACAGGTCGTTGACCGCGGTCCGGATCACGAGCGGAAAAAAGATCCATACCGCGTTGGACAGTACGGTGACGAGCCCGCCCCACGCGTACTCGCGTCGGTAGCGGCGCATGTAGGGGAACAGCGGCTTCAGCTCGGGAAACATTCTCCTTTATCTTACGTGCGCCCTTAGGGGGGATCTTTGATCGAGTACGAACCAGGGTCATCCTGAGGAGCGTAGCGACGGAGGACCTGCTCTTGCCGTGGATCGGGCGAAGCAGGTCTTTCGCTTCGTTCAGAATGCCCGCCTGGAAGTCTCCTTAGGTTGGCACCCTAAGCAGCAGGTACCCGCCCGCCAGCGCGAACAAAAGGTCCGGCGACCAGGCCGCCAACACCGCTGGCAGGATGTTGACGTACCCCATCGCCTCGAGCATGCTCGAGAGCACCCAGTACGCCACCGCCACCCCGATCGCGACGCCGATGCCGGCCAGCGACCCGGACCGGCCCATCGAGAGCGCGAAGGGCACCGCCAGCACCGCCATGACCAGCGTAATAAGCGGGTAAGCGAGCTTGTGGTTCAGCTGCACCCGCAGACGCATCGTGTCGAACCCGCTCCGCTGGAGGTCGCGGATGTACCGGGCGAGCTCCCCAAAGCTCATCTCCGACGACAGACGCGGGTCGCGCTTGAAGTACTGCGGTGTTTCCGCGATGCCCGGCACCGTGGTCGCGCCGAAGGTCCGGTAGCTCTGGACCTCCTCGCCCGCGAAGGCCCGCTCCCACCCGTTGCGGAACACCCATGTTTTTTGCCGCGGGTCCCACTCCGCGCTCGCCGCGTACAGCCTGCGCTCCAGCGCGAAGGTTCCGGCCCGGAAGGTGAACACGCTGATGTTGGCGAAACGGTTCCCGTCCGGGTCAAAAAACTGGTAGTAAAAGATGCGGCTGGGCGTTTGCGGCCGCTCGATGCCGAACATCCATTTCTCGTCGGGCCGTTGGAAGGTTTGCGGCGGGCGGCCCTTGATGGTCGCGCGCAGGGCTTCCTGGCGGCGGTTCGCGCCGGGGACGTACGTTTCGTCGAAGGCGAACAGCCCCGCCGCCAGCACGGAGGCGATCGCGAGGATGGGCAGCACCACCCGGTACACGCTGATGCCGGTCGCCTTCATCGCGGTCAGCTCGTTGGACCGGTTGAGGCCGCCGAAGACCACCAGCACCGCGATCAGCACGCTCAGGGGCGCGATCAGGTAAACCATGCTCGGGGTCAGGTTCAGAAGGTACTCGCCCACTGTCACGAACGGCGAGCGGTTCCGGATAATGTCGCCCAGCAACTCGAAAAACGTGAATACGAGCATGAGCAGCACGAAGCTCGCCAGCACCAGCGCGAACACCTTCAGGAACTCCGTAACCACGTAGGAGTCGAGCAGGAGAGGGAAGTGGCCGCGCTCGCCGCGCAGGCGGACCGGGGCTGCCCGCACCGCGCCGCGTACCGTGCTGCTTTTGCGCATGCGCCGGAACCACGCGGGCAGGTCGGGCAGCGCAGGCAAGGCCACGCCCGTCCGGGACATGCGCTCGAGCAGCGCCACCCCCGCCAGGCCGAACAGCGCGTTCGCGCCCCACACCCCGGCCTGCACCGGCACCTTACCCTGCCGCGCCAGGGCCACCCCGGTCGAGGACAGGAAGTAGTACAAGAACACCAGCCCGATCACCAGCACAAACCCCGCGCTCTTGCCTCCGCGCCGGGAGCTCAGCCCCAGCGGCACCGCGACCAGCATCAGCACCAGGCAGGCGAACGGGTACGAGTACCGCTTGCCCAGCTCAATGGCGTAGTACCGGCCGTTCGGGCCGGCGGAGCGCTGCCGAAGCTCCGTGTTCGAGAGTGCCAGCACCGGCGAGGGCGGCCGCGCTGCCCGTTCCGCCTCGCCTGCCTCCGAGATCAGCGGCAGGTCGGTTTGCGAGAACGTCGACACGTCGAACTGGTTCGGGTTCGTCGCGTCCGGCTGCTGCTCGGTCCCGTCCCGCAGGCGCATCAGCACCTCCCCGGCGGAGCCGCGGTCGCCCGTGTTGTTGACCACCGTCGCCGCGGCGGCCGTGGTCACGCGCGGGATCGCCGGGTTCTGGAGGTCCGCGATGAACACCTTGCGCCACTGCGACGCCCCCGAGGACGCCCGCACATCGTCCACGTAGAGCACGATGTTCTTGAAATCCTCATAAAAGACGCGCGGCTGCACCTCAAACGAGGCTTGCGCGTTGCGCAGCTTGTCCTCAAGCGCGAGCGTAGCGCGCCAGGCCGAAGGAGCCAGGTACAGCGAGTTCGCCAGGCACACGATCAGCCCGGCCACAGCGAGGACGCCCGCGATCCGCACGAACCCCCACACGCCCAGGCCCGACGCCCGCATCGCCGTGATCTCGCTGTCCGCCGCCAAACGGCTGAGCCCCAGCAAAACCCCCACCAGCACCGCCATGGGCACGGTGAACACCAGCATGTTCGGCAGTGAA
>CAXTTW010000003.1:0-24583 GCA_964247255.1 uncultured Acidobacteriaceae bacterium | reverse complement strand
CGTGGGAGGCTCTGGCGGGCGGCGCTTTGGGCCTGCGCGGGGCTTCAGCTCGCGCTCTCATTCCGGCACTGACTGTTTCCCCCAAGGTTCGGCTTGGAACCGCCATCCCCCGCCGCTCATCTAAGCTGTCAGGAATCAAGGAGCGCTCCCCCCATGCCCGACTTCCAAAACCAATCCGTGCACATCGAAGGAATGCACTGCGACGCGTGTGTGCGGCGCGTCACCGCGGCTCTGGCCGGGGTTCCCGGGGTGCGGGTGCATCATGTCGAGATCGGCCGCGCCGACGTTCTGGCGGAGCCATCGACGCATCCTTCCCTTCAGTCCGCGATCGAGCAGGCCGGTTTCACCGTACTTCGGATGCATGCCACAAGTTGACGCCGAGGCTGGCCCGCCCGCGGCCCACGCGACCTTTGCCGTGCGCGGGATGAGCTGTGCCGCCTGCCAGTCGTTCGTCGAAAAACGGCTCGCGGCGCAGCCGGGCGTGCTCGATGCGCGGGTCAATCTTCTTCTGCACGAGGCTTCCGTCGCCTTCGATCCCTTGCGAACCGAGATCGGCGCGCTCCTGTCCGCGGTTCGCGACGCGGGCTACGAAGCCGAGCTGCCCGATCCTTTCGCTGAGGCCGCCGAGGCTGAGGCTCGGGAAGCCGAGCGCGCGGCCGCGAGCTACCTCACCCTATGCCGCCACGCGGTCGGCACCCTTCTTGCGGGCGCGTCGGCGATGCTGGTTTCGATGCCGCTTATGACTGCCGGCCCGGCGTTGGGGGTCACGCCGGGACCTCTGCGCTGGTTCCTCCTCGTCCTCACGGGCTGCGCGCTCGCGACGGCCGGGCGGCGCTTTTTTCGCAAGGCCTGGGCGGGCCTCCGGCATCGCACGGCCGACATGAGCACGCTGGTCGCCCTCGGCACGGGCACAGCCTTCCTGTACTCGTCCGCTGTTACCGGGGCACCTTCGTTTTTCGCCTCTCGAGGCATTCCGCTCGACGTCTACTTCGACGCAGCTCTCCTGATTCTCGGGTTCGTGCTGCTCGGCAACCTGCTCGAGGCCCGCGCCAAGGCGCAGGCGGTCTCCGCCCTGCGCGGGCTGCTGGCGCTCGCGCCGCCCACCGCTGAGCGGTTCAACTTGGACGGCTCGCTCACGGAGGTTCCCCGCGCAGCGCTTACGCCCGGCGACCGCGTCCTGCTCCGCCCCGGCGCGCGCGTCCCCGCTGACGGGCTCGTGGTTGCCGGACAGTCCGCCGTCGATGAATCCATGCTGACCGGCGAGCCCCTTCCTCTCGAAAAGTGCGCGGGCGACCCGGTCTCCGGCGGCACCCTCAACACAACCGGCCGTTTGGAGATCCGGATCACCGCGCGGCCAGGCGAAGGTACCCTGGCGCGCATCGCCGCGCTGCTGCGGGAGGCACAAGGCTCGCGCGCGCCCATGCAGCGGCTCGCCGACCGTGTCAGCGCTGTGTTCGTACCCGTGATTGTCTTGCTGGCTCTCGCGACGTTCGCCGTCTGGCTCGCCTTTGGAGGACTCCCCGCCCTGCCGCGCGCGTGCGCCGCCTCCATCGCGGTTCTGGTCATCGCCTGCCCGTGCGCCATGGGCCTGGCGGTGCCCGCCGCCCTGGTCGTCGCGACGGGCCGAGCTGCGTCCAAAGGCCTGCTGTTTCGTTCGGCGGAAGCGCTGGAACGGCTCCGCTTGATCGACACTATAGTGCTCGACAAAACCGGCACCGTGACCGAGGGCCGCCCAGCCATCACCCACTTCGCCGCCGCGCCCGGCTTCACGGAAACGCAAGTTCTTGAGGCCGCCGCTAGGGTCGAGCGCGCGAGCGAGCACCCCCTCGCCGCCGCCGTTCTCGCCTTCGCCCACCAGCGCCTCAGCCCGCGCATTCCTCACTCTCCCACCGAGGCCGGCCCGCCGCAGTCCTTAAACGCCGCCGCGAATGAAAACAACCCGACCGCGATTTCCAAAGTGGAACGCGTTCCTGTAGTTGGTAGCTCTTCGAAGGCAGCGGACGTCGAACCCCAGCCGGCGTCTGAGACGCGAGGTTTTCGCGCGCATCCGGGCTTCGGTGCCGAGGCGACAGTCGACGGCCGGCGCGTGCTCGCCGGCAACCGCGCTCTGCTCGAACGCGAAAGAATAGCGATTCCGCCCGCCCTCGACCCGCCTTCCGGCGCGACTCCTCTCTGGGTTGCCATCGATGGCATTTGCGCGGGTATTCTGGCCGCCGCCGATCCAGCCCGGTCATCCAGCCGCGAAGCCATCGCCGCGCTCCAGGCACGCTCTTTTCAGGTTTATCTGCTCACCGGCGATGCCGAGCTGCCCGCCCAGTCGGTCGCCCGTGCGGTAGGCATCCCCTTGAAGCGCGTCTTCGCCGGCATCCTGCCGGAAGGCAAGCTCGCCGTCATCCGCCAATTGCAAGCGGAGGGCCGTCGCGTCTTGTTCGCCGGAGACGGTATCAACGACGCCCCCGCCCTGGCTGCCGCCGATGTTGGTCTGGCGATGGGCACCGGGACGGAGATCGCCGTTCACGCCGCCCCGGTCACGCTGCTCCGGGCCGATCTTCGCGGTATCCCCGAAGCCCTCACCCTCGCCCACTCCGCCGCCCGCGTTATGCGCCAGAACCTCGCCTGGGCGCTTGGCTACAATCTGCTCGCCGTGCCCCTCGCCGCGGGCGCGCTTTACCCGCACTTCCACATGCTGCTCAGCCCCATCGCTGCCTCGGCCGCCATGGCCGCCAGCTCCGTGTCCGTCGTGCTCAACAGCCTGCGCCTCAAGCGCGCGTAGCCCCCTCCGCCGCTCCGGTCCGCTCTACCTCAACATGCTCGCGTTTCAGCGAGACCGTTTGCGTGTCGCGCCGCTCGGTTTCGCGAAGGGTCACCCGAATCTCCTCCACCAGCACCAGCTCTTTCAGCACCACCAGGCGCTCCTCGACCACCGGATATATGGTCGTCGCACCTTCCTGTCGCGTTTCCGGCAGGCCCTCAATGACCCGGTCCAGGGCCACGCGCTCCACCTCATAGGTCCTTACCGTCAGCGGTACGTCCAGCGCCTGTTCGCGCTCTTCGACGCTCTTGCGCAGCACCACCTTGCCCGTTTCAACGACGCGCTTCGCCACCGACAGCGTTTCCTCTATGACCGGGATCACGTCCTCGTCTCGCCCCGACGCCTCGTGCGCGTCCGGCACCTGCGCCGGCATGAACAGATGCGTTGGCAGCCGCACTACCTTGCCGTCCGCCATACGAAGGTCGGTATACGGCTCCTCCATCCGAACCGTGCCCACTACCTCAAGCACGCTGGTCGTCCCTTTCGCTTCCACTCCGCCAAACACGCTCATCGCTGCTCCCTTTCGCGTTACGCAGAAAAGGCCGAAGCATTTGCACTTCGGCCTTTTGCTGGGCTGTCCCGCGGTTACTTCCTGTAAGTCGTCGTCGGGTCGGTGGTTACGCCGGTCTCCGTGCGGGCTGCCTGGCCGGCCAGCTGCTCGACCTCGACCTCGGTCTTGCGCACCGAGTCGTGAATGGTTTCCACGTGCTCGCTGCTGGTCTTGCCTACGCGCACTTCCTCCACCACCTTGCTTGCCTTGCCGACCACCGCTTCCTCACCCATCGCCTGCAGCTCGATCGTGCCTCCGCGGCCCGCTTCAAAATCGGCCTCGGTGGCGGCGCGGTTAACGGGCTGCCGGTCGACCACGATACGCTCCTCGCGCAGCATGACCTCGGCTTCCACCGGGCGCTCCACCACGTGCGAGTACACCCGCACGCCGCCGTGGTCCACTTCGCGCTTCCCGACCACCAGCTGCTCCTCGACAACCGGAATCAGGGTGTCGCCGGTGATGTTCTCCGCCGTCACGCGGCCTGCCGTCTGGCCTGATGCCAGCCCGCTCGCGCCTTTCAGGTCCTGCGCCCCGGCCTGTCGCAACGCCGTGGCCGCCTGCTGCACCTTCTCGTCCCCGGTCGTCACGGAAACCAGCGCTCCGCCGCTTTGGAGCCCGGACGAATACTCCCGGTGCGCTTCGTCGTCGCCGCCAGTCAGGTTCTTCAGGTAGCTGCCCACCTTCTCACCCAGTGAGGCGATGCCCGTGCTCGCCGTGCCTGACCCGGCCGTGCTTTGCGGCATCGCCGAGGTCGCATTGCTGTTTTCCGCGACCACATCAATATCGCCCGCCGCGAAACCCTGCGTGATCAACGTCTGCTTCGCCTGCTGCGCCTGCGCCATCGTGCTGAAAAGTCCGGTAACTGTCTTCATGCTTTTCTCCTTAGGAAGAGTGATTACTGCTGCGTGTAAAGCTCGACCCGGCGGTTGTCTGCCTTACCCGCCTCGGTCGCGTTCGTGGCCGCCGGCTGCTCGGGACCAAAGCCCGCCCCACTCAAACGGCTGCCATCGATGCCTTGCGCGATCAGGTATTTTGCGACGGCCGCGGCCCGCGCGCCTGAAAGGCTGTCGTTATGCGCCCCGTTGCCGGTACTGTCGGTGTAGCCCTCGAGCCGCAGCTTGATATTCGGGTCAGCCTTCATGCGCTGTGCGGCTTGCTGCAGCACGGCGGTCCCGTCCGGGGTCAGATCGGCCTTATCGGTATCGAAGTACACCGTACCCAGGCTAGGCTGCGCGGCTGTCGCCGTGGCTGCTGCCTGAGGCGCAGGCGCATCGTGGTGGCGGGTCAGGAAGTAAATTAAAAGCCCGAGCAGCAATAGCAGGGGCAGCAGCCAGGCCCAGATAGGCAGGCCTTTCTTCTTTGTTTCTTCGTATACCTTGACGCGTTCGGCCATGTCGGTTCTTCCTTGGATTCACTTACTGTTTCAATGCCATCTCTCTGTAAATGCGCTTTACAGGCCGCCACGGGTCGTGCCCGCGGCCGTGGTGTCCACCCCGGCCGGAAGCTGCTCCACATCCACTTCGGTGTGGCGCACCGTATCGTGGATGTGTTCCGCGCGATTCGTCACTTCCTTGCCGATGCGTACTTCTTCCACCACCGTCGCGCTCTTACCGACCACGGCTTCTTCCGCCGTTTCCGTCAGCTCGATCGTCCGCTCGCCGGCCATGGCGAGCTCGCCCGCGGTCGCATCGCGGTTGACCGGCTGCCGGTCGATCTTGACGTGCTCTTCGCGCAGGTTGACCGACTCCTCGACTGGCGTTTCCACCAGCCTGCGGTAAACGCGCACACCGCCGCGCTGCACGGTCCGCTTGCCGACCTCGATCTCTTCCTCGACGATAGGAATCACCGCTCCGTCCGCGGCTGCGGCGGCTGGCGCGGCCGCGACAGGCTCCGGCCGTACCACTGCTTCATCAATCTTCTTCGAGGTCCGCTCGAAGATAGCCTCGGCCTTCGCGATGTTCTCGGTAATCGCGGCGACCGCGACGATAACGGCACCTTCGCGCACTTGGTCGGCCAGGTGGCGGTGGTCCCGCTCCGGCACCCCAAGCTCTTCGATCGAAAGCACCGTCTGCCCATCCAGGCCCGCCCCACTATTATCGATCGTGGAGATCGCCGGCCGGGGGATGCCGCTCGCGACTAAGTCCCGGATCGCCGCGCGCGCTTCATCCTGATGGTGGTACAAACAAACCAGTGTCGTGATATCTTCAGCCATCGTTCATACTCCTGTTTACTTATGAATAAGCGTGGAACTGCGTCCACGCGGCAAGCCGCATTGCAGGGAAAGGCAATCAGGAAGAGGGCGTAACGGAGGGCAAAGCTTCGGGTCGATACCTGCACTTTTTTCCGTTCATGGTTTAGGATGCAAGGAATCGCAGGGAGTTGTGTAAGTCGAATCCCACAGCGGAAAAGGAAGCGAGTCACACTCCTGCAACATACTGTTTCTTTGCGGATGGTCCTCAACAGTCCAATAGTTCGACAGCAGTCGACCGATTGAGATAATTCTAGTGAACGTTGAAGAAGGGCAATCCTGAGCGCAGGGGAGGACTACTCGCTTCGCGCCGGGACGGCTTCGCAAACCTTCCACGCACACCCTGCGTTGTCCGGTTAGGGCCGCGTCCCAGGCTCGCTCCCCCCAGGCAGTCGACCCGCCAGCGCGCATCCCACGCGCATGAGCCACGTCGTTGAAGCACTCGCCCTTTCCGCCACCATGGCCTGGGACATCCTGTGGGCCCTGATTCTGGGCTTCACCCTGTCCGCGGTCGTCCAGGCGGTCGTGTCTAAGGAAGAAATGTCCCGCCTGCTCCCAGACGCCGCGCCGCGCACCTTGGCAAAGGCGTCCGGGCTGGGCGCGGCCAGCTCGTCCTGCTCCTACGCCGCCGTCGCGCTCGCCCGGTCGATGTTCGTAAAAGGCGCGGACTTTACCGCTGCCATGGCTTTCCAGTTCGCCTCGACCAATCTGGTGCTGGAGCTCGGCATCCTTCTCTGGCTGCTTCTGGGCTGGCGCTTTACGCTCGCCGAGTTCGTCGGCGGTCCGGTCATGATCGCGCTGCTCGCCTTGCTGTTTCGCGCACTGCTGAGGCCAGGGATGGTCGAAGCCGCGAAAACCCAGGCCCAGCGGGGCGAGCAAGGGCGCATGGAGGGCCACGCGGCCATGGATATGTCGATCCACGAGGGAACCCTTGCCCAGCGCGCGTTTTCTCCGAAAGGCTTCACCGCGATCAGCCACTTTTTCGTGATGGACTGGGCCTCTATCTGGGTCGACATCGCCGTTGGCCTCCTGATCTCGGGTTTTCTCGCGGCTTTCGTGCCGAACACGGCCTGGGAGCGCCTTTCCTGACCGGCGACCCGCGCGCGGCTTTCTGGGCCGGTCCTTTTATCGGCCCTGTCGTCGCGGTGCTCTCCTTCGTCTGCTCGGTCGGCAACGTACCCTTGGCCGTCGTCCTCTGGCATGGGGGCATCTCCTTCGGCGGGCTGGTCTCCTTCCTCTTCGCCGACCTCATCATCCTGCCGATCCTCAACATCTACCGCAAGTATTACGGTCTCCGCGTGAGCGCTTTTCTCCTCGCGACTTTCTACACCGCCATGGCCGTCGCCGGGCTGCTGGTCGAGTCCCTCTTTCGCCTCCTGCATCTCCTGCCTGCTCACCCCGACGGAGGTAGCCCCATGGGTATGACCCCCGGCCTGCACTGGAACTACACCACCTGGCTCGACCTTGCCTTCCTCGCCCTCGCCGCCGTGCTGCTCGCACGCTTTTTCCGCACCGGCGGCCCGGCGATGCTCCGCATGATGGGCAACGATGTGGATCACCAGGGATCGCCGCATGCACACTCCGGCGAGCATACCCATCCCTGATCCAGCCGATTTTCGGATCGCGCCGGCACGCGCTTCCGGCCATCGCGGGCGCACCGGAGTCGAATTCCGTGCTCATTCCTCGGTGGATCGGCAGCCGCACGACGGCCTAGACTCGCTCCATGAAAAACGGATGCCTCCCTTCACGCGACCGGATGCTGCAGGCGATGCTCACCTCCGATCGCGCCTACGAAGGCGTCTTCTACACCGCGGTCAAAACTACGGGTATCTTCTGCCGCCCTTCTTGTTCGGCGCGTAAACCGAATCCGGAAAACGTGGACTTTTACCAAACCGCCGAAGAGGCGCTTTCGGCCGGATTCCGCCCCTGCCTGCGGTGCAAGCCGCTCGACGCGGCCGGAGCGGCTCCGGACTGGGCCGCGGCTGTCTTTGAAAAGATAGATCGCGCGCCGAAGCGCAAATGGACCGATGACGATCTAGTCCGCCTCGGAGCCGATCCCTTGCGCCTGCGCCGCTGGTGCAAGGAGCACTTCGGAACGACCTTCCACGCCTACATCCGCGCACGCCGGCTCGCCCTGGCGCTCGGTGCTCTCGCGCGCGGATCGTGCCTGGACGACGCGGCGTTCGACCATGGCTACAGCTCGCTGAGCGGCTTCCGCGAAGCTGTCAAGAAAACATTCCGCTCGACTCCGGGCCGGATGCGCGGCAATCCGCTGCTGGTCTATACACGCGTGCTGACCCCGCTCGGGCCCATGCTCGCGATGGCGGAAGCGCGCGGTCTCGTGCTTCTGGAGTTTGTCGACCGGCCCGCGCTAGCTGCCGAACTCGAAGACCTGCGTTCCAGGTACGGGTATGCAGCCGCTCCGGGGCGCAATGCACACCTGGACCTGCTCGAACAGGAACTCGCCGCCTACTTTCGAGGGAGCGGCAAGGCTTTCAGCGTTCCGCTTCTCACTCCGGGGAGCGCCTTTCAAGAGCGGGTCTGGGCAGAGCTGCGCCGCGTTCCTCATGGGGCCGTCACCACCTACGGCGCGATCGCGCAAGCACTCGGCTCGCCCGGCGCGAGCCGCGCTGTGGGCCTTGCCAACGGGGCCAACCGCATTTGCATCCTGATCCCATGCCACCGGGTCCTCGGCACCGATGGCGCGCTGACCGGCTACGGCGGCGGGCAACCCAGGAAGGCGTTTCTGCTGGCCCTGGAGCGGCCGGCGATGCACCGGGACCATGCGTGCGCGGCTTTCCAGGCCTCTCTGTTCGAGCACGGCGAGACGCTGCGCCTGCTCTGAAGTCCGTTAGTCTTACCTGAGAAAGCGATCGGCCGTGTGCCGCGTCGACTCCCTGCACCAGCCTTTTCGGAGCGTCTGATGCGCGCCAATTAAACTCACACCTGATGCCCCTCTACGGCGACAACCCCGACCGCCTCGTCTCTGCCGCGCGCGCGGAGGAGGAGAGCTCCTTCGAGCTCAAACTGCGCCCGCGCCTCCTGCGTGAGTTCATCGGGCAGACCAAGGCCAAGCAGCAACTTCAAATCGCACTCGAGGCCGCCCGCGCCCGCGGCGAGGCGCTCGACCACGTCCTGCTGTTCGGCCCTCCCGGCTTAGGCAAGACCACGCTCGCTTCCATTCTCGCGAACGAGCTCGACGTCGGCTTCCAGCAAACCTCTGGCCCGGCGCTCCAGATCCAGGGCGACCTCACCGCCATCCTGACCAACGTCCGCGAGCGGCAGGTGCTGTTCCTCGACGAGATCCACCGTCTCCAGCCCGTGCTCGAGGAAAAACTCTACACCGCGCTCGAGGACTACAAACTCGACATCATCATTGGACAAGGGCCTGGGGCGCGCACGCACGTCATGGACATTAAACCCTTCACCTTTGTCGCCGCCACCACCCGCCCCGGGCTCCTTTCCTCTCCCCTGCGCTCCCGCTTCGGCATTCTCCTGCGCCTGGAGTACTACACCGACGACGAACTGCGCTTCGTCGTCGAGCGGTCCTCCGAGGTCCTGCAAGTGCCCATCGACCCGGACGGCGCGGCCGAGATCGCCATGCGCTCCCGCGGAACGCCGCGCATCGCCAACCGCCTCCTCCGACGGGTCCGCGACTTCGCCCAGGTCCGAGGCTCGGGCGTGATCGACCGCAAAACCGCCTGCGACGCCCTGGAGCTGCTCGAGGTCGACGTCCACGGCTTCGATGAGCTCGACCGCCGCCTGATGCTGACCATCATCGAAAAGTACGATGGCGGCCCGGTCGGCCTCAACACGCTCGCCGCTACCCTGTCCGAGGAGCAGGATGCGCTCGAGGAGGTCTATGAGCCTTTCCTCATCCAGATCGGCTTTCTCGACCGAACGCCGCGCGGCCGCGTCGCCACGCGCCTCGCCTACGAGCACTTCGGCCTGCCCGGCCCGCGCAAAGCCCAGCCCGGGCTGTTCTAGCCCTCATCTTTCAAAGATCAGGTCGCCCTTTGCGGGCTGGTTTGCCCGGGAACAAGTGCGACAACCCTTCTATCGGCACTTCTCCCGAATTTGTTCAGCCCCCAGATGAGATTTTTGGCGATAATCTGCGGGGGCGGGAACGCTTTTCCGCGCCGGCTCTCAGCCTCCGGGAAAACGAATGCGCGCATCACAGCAAGCCGACGACGAAGCAGGGATGCAGCCGCCCTCCAGGCGGCCGCGCAAGGGCGCGCCCGGCGAGCAGGTTGCCTGCACCATCCTCCCAGCCCCGCTCGACCTCGGCTTCGCCCTGCTTGCCGCCACCCCGCGCGGCCTGTGCGCCGTGCTGCTCGGCAACAACCCCGAGGAACTCCGCGCCGAGCTCCAGCACCGCTTCCGCGCCGCTCTTCTGCATGAGGACCCCGCGCTGGCCGCCTTCGCCGGTCAGGTCTTCGCTCCGATCCAACTTCCCGCGCCGGGCTCGCCCGAAGAACGCCCGCTCGCACTTGATCCCCGCCCCACCACATTCCAGGCTTTGGTGTGGGCCGCCCTGCAAAGCATCCCATGCGGCGAAACCCGCACCTACTCGCAGATCGCCGCCCAGCTCGGCAAACCCACCGCCGCGCGTGCCGTCGCCCGCGCCTGCGCCGTCAACCCCCTCGCCCTGGTCATCCCATGCCATCGTGCCGTCGGCAAATCCGGCGCCCTCACCGGCTACCGCTGGGGCTTGGAACGCAAGGAAAAGCTCCTCGCCGCGGAATCGCAAGCATTGCACTCCTGAGCTGACTATTCTCCCTTCGTGAGACCGCTCGACGCCGTCGAGTTCGGCCTGACAGGCCAGTCCCACTCTGAGCAGCGAACCGTGCGCCCCATCAATCCCTGTCACCCGGCGCTCGGAAGCGACTGCTATCCTGAAGCTCAAGGAGACCTCAAGGCCCGGCGAGCGTACGCGCCCCTGGCCCGCCCACGCTTATGGCCACCATGATCGCACCAGCCCCGACGGAAACACCAACTCAGGTCCGGCACGAAGTCCGCGACCTTGCCCTTGCCGCCGAAGGCCGCCGCCGCATCGAGTGGGCCGCCGCTTCCATGCCCGTCCTCGCTCAAATCCGCGAGGAGTTCGGCCGCACCCAACCCCTCAAGGGCATCCGCATCGCCGCCTGCCTCCACGTCACGACCGAGACCGCGAACCTGATGCTGGCCTTGCGCGACGGCGGTGCCGACATCGCCCTCTGCGCCTCGAACCCGCTCTCCACGCAGGACGAGACCGCCGCCGCGCTGGTCGCCGAGTACGGCATCAAGACCTTCGCCATCAAGGGCACGGACAACGAGGGCTACTACCGCCACCTCCAGAGCACCCTCGACCACAAGCCCCAGTTCACCATGGACGACGGCTGCGACCTCGTCACCCTGCTCCACACCAAGCGCCAGGACGCGCTCGAAGGCGTCATTGCCGGCACCGAGGAGACCACCACCGGCGTCATCCGGCTCCGCGCCATGGCGAAGGAGGGCGTGCTCCGCTACCCCGTGGTCGCCGTCAACGACGCGCTGACCAAGCACATGTTCGACAACCGGTACGGGACGGGGCAGTCCACGCTCGACGGCATCATCCGCTGCACGAACGCGCTCATCGCCGGCTGCCGCTTCGTCGTTGCCGGCTACGGCTGGTGCGGCCGCGGCCTGGCCGACCGCGCCCGCGGTATGGGTGCCCACGTCATCGTCACCGAGATCGACCCCACTAAGGCGCTCGAAGCGGTGATGGACGGCTTCCAGGTCATGACCATGGAGGAGGCCGCCAAGGTGGGCGACATCTTCGTCACCCTCACCGGCAACAAGTCCGTCATCCGCCGCGAGCACTTCGAGGCGATGAAATCCGGCGCGCTGGTCGCCAACTCCGGCCACTTCAACGTCGAGATTGACATCCCCGCGCTCGAGGCGCTTTCCTCCGGCAAGCGTACCCCGCGCGCGTTCGTCGAGGAGTACACGGTCGCGAACAATCGCACGATCTGCGTGCTCGCCGAAGGCCGGCTCATCAACCTGGCCGCCGCCGAGGGCCACCCGGCCAGCGTAATGGATATGAGCTTCGCCAACCAGGCACTCGCCGCCGAGTACATGGTCCGCGAACACGCGAACCTGCCCAAGGACGTCTTCCCCGTCCCCGAAGACCTGGACAAGCGCGTGGCCAAGCTCAAGCTCGCAGCCATGGGCGTGGACATCGACATTCTGACGCCGGAGCAGGAAGCCTACCTGGCCGGCTGGTCGGAAGGCACCTAGGCTCGTCCGCCCTGAAGGAAGGCCCGGTATGGGGCAAAGGCGCTCCGCCTTTGCCCCGCTTTGCTTGTGCGAGGAAGCGAGACGACGCCGGTCGAGACCCATTCGGGTCCGATCAGCATCTTTGCGTCGGTGAAAGCCAGAACCGCAGGCCTAGTCCGCCGGGGTGTCTCGTAAGCTTTTGTGGCCCTCCAGAAACCGCCGGTAGATGTGTTTGGCAAAGTCCCCGTCCAGAGGGCCCGCGCCCAGCAAGAGCCGGTAGTAGAGCGGTCCGTAAAGAAGATCGATAGCCGAATCCATGTCGATGTCTTCGCGCAGCGACCCCTCGGAGATCGCCGTAAGGATCGTTTGCCGAACACCCTCCCGCCGGGGACCGAGCCAACGATCGCGAAAAGCAGCGGCGAGCTCCGTGTCGGATTGCGCTTCCGCGATCAGAGACCGGATCAGGGTTCCTCTTGGACTGCGAAAGAAGGCGACTTGCAGATCCAGTTGACGGCGCAGGCTATCCAGCGCACTTTCAGCCCTTGGAAAGGCTGTTTCGCTTCCGATGAGTGCGAGCAACGCGTCCATGACGACCGCCGCTTTGTTCGGCCAGTGGCGGTAGATAGTCATCTTGCCTACTCCGGCCTCGGCCGCGATCTCGTCGACGGTCACGGCCCGGAAGCCGCGCTCGGTCACGAGATGAAAAGCCGCCTTCAAGATGCGCTCGCGAGCCGCCTCACTGCGAGGCCGCCCAGCCGAATTTGCCACGGAGTCCTCCTCACAATTTGCAACCTTAACGATACCGCAGGTATCGTATACTGCAGAAACGAGACTCAGGGTATCGCGAAAGGCAAGCGTATGAAGAAGATCGTCATCGTCACCGGAGCGAGCAGTGGGCTGGGCAAAGCTTTCGCCGGGGCTCTTCTGCAGGCAGGCTTCACGGTCGTCGGAACCGTGCGGAAGTCCGAGGCCGCCGCCGCGTTTGAGTCGATCTTGCCGGGGTCTTCGTTCGCCAGGGTTCTCGACGTCACTGACGCACCGGGTCGGCTCGCCTCGACGGTGGAGGAGATTGAGCGTTCGGTAGGCCCGGTTTATGCACTGATCAACAATGCCGGCTACGGGCACGAAGGCACCCTCGAAGAGAGCTCGATGGAGGAGTTACGGCAGCAGTTCGAGGTGAATGTCTTCGGAGCGGTCGCGATGATCAAGGCAGTGCTGCCTGGTATGCGCGCACGGCGCGAAGGCCGCATTCTGAACGTCACATCGATGGGCGGCCTCATGACGATGCCGGGACTTTCGTACTACCACGGCAGCAAATTCGCTCTCGAGGGTATTTCGTCTTCCCTCGGGAAAGAGGTCAAGCCTCTTGGGATTTTCGTCACCGCCGTGGAACCCGGGATGTTTCGCACCGAGTGGGCAGGGCGATCCATGGTCCGCACGGAACGCCGTATCGCCGACTACGACACGATCTTCGATCCGATCCGCGCGGCGCGCAAAGCCAGGAGCGGACAGCAGCCGGGCGATCCGGAAAAGGCGGGCAAGGTAATTGCGGACTTCTTGACTGTCGCTGACCCACCGGCCCACCTGCTTCTCGGGCCGGATGCTCTCGACCACGTAAGGAAAGAGCTGGCGGGACTCGGTGCGGAGTTCGCCCGGTGGGAAACGGTGACGAAATCGACTGATTTCGACAAGGTCGGGTAACAAGCATGCTTGGGTCAGCGGGGAGGAGTGCGGGAGCACGCTTCGGTGTTGCCGCCGGCGACCCGCAGTGCTCGCACCGCTTCAATGTCACCATCGCGGACGCCATGGATTCCCGCTTGACAACCGTTTCAAGGGGAGCATCTTCTTCTTTCCATCGGCAAGGAGGGATGCATTATGCACATCCTGCTTCGTCTGCTGCTTCTCCCTTTTTCCCTGTGGTGCTCGCACAACCCGGAGCTTTGCGGCCGGCAGGCGCAAAGTTCGGCAGCGGGTACGCCCAAGGCTGCCTAGAGCTTCGCGCGAGCCCTGCGGATTGCCGCCTCCATCGCCGCGCCGGGGGGAGCGCTCACGTCCCCATGGCCCGTGAGCAGGCGCTCCGGCCTGAGCGCCGCGAGCTTTTCCGCGCTGCCCAGCGCGAGGGTCTTATCCCAGGTCGCCAGGGCCGGGAAAGGGAAAAACCACCGCAGGTCTCCGGCAACGGCTACGCCTGCCTTGGTCGTGAGTGCGTCGCCCACGTATAAGCTGCCGTCGCGTTCGTCGAGGTAGCTTACATGCCCCGGCGTGTGCCCGGGGGAGGCGAGGACGCACAACGGGCCGACGCGGTCGCCCTCCTCAACCAGCCGGGTCGGCACGGATCGGAGACGCTTGTAGCTGCCCCGCAGCTCCCCTTTCGGTTCGCCCGGAAGCAGCGCCATGTCGCCCCGGAGCAGAGCTGCTTCACGGCGGCCGGCGACCAACGCCGCGCCGGGCAGACTCGGCATCAACGCATCCACGCTGCTTACGTGGTCCATGTGTGCGTGGGTCAGGGCGACCGTGGTGATCTTCGCGCGGAGATCGCGCGCGGCTTTTCCGATCGCTTCAGCCTGGTTGACGCCCGTATCGATCAGAGTCCAGCCCTCGGTGTGGCGCACCAGATATGCGTTCACCAGGCCCCACTGCGTGAGCTGATATCCGTGTTCCCCAGCCGGCTGAACCACCATCGCTGCCCCTCCGCATCCCACTCGATAGATGATGCGCCTCGCTTTTCTGATTCCGCTTCTTGCCCTTCTCAACCCCGCAGCCCGGTCGCAGACGCCCGCGCCTTCCCCCGCCGGTACCGTCACCGCGATCCCGCTCGCGGTGCCCACGGCCGCGTCCCTGGCCTCGCGTAAGGGCAGCTACACCGTTGCCGTGCCGGGCGACGGAACCTGGACCGATGCGGGTTTTTCCGTCGCGCCCGGCGACCGGCTCAGCATCACCGCGACCGGCTCCGTGACCCTGTCCGATGGGCGCACCTCCGGCCCCGAGGGCGTAGCTAAAGGCTGGAAGGACCTTTTACGCACCTTTCCCGCTGAAAGCGCCAACGCCGGCGCGCTGATTGGCCGCATCGGCTCGGACGCGGCGGCAGCCGTGCCGTTCGCGGTGAGCGCTTCGCTCAATCAGGATGTCGCCGCCTCGGGCGAGCTGTTTCTCGCGGCCAACACCGGCACCGCCCTGACCGGGGACGGCACCTACAAGGTGACGATAAAGTTGTCGAAAGCTTCGGCGGCCACCACGCAGGCCGCCCCGGTCAACCTTGAAACGCTTTTGCCCGTGAACCTGATGGCTTCCATTCCTCGGCGGGTCACGGACCAGCAGGGAAATCCCGGTGACGTCGTCAATTACTCCATCCTCGGCACCAAAGCGGAGGTGCAAAAAGCCTTCGCGGCCGCCGGTTGGGTGCAGGTCGACACCTCCAACAACGACGCGGTCCTCCATGGCCTCCTCGCGACCCTGTCCAAAAAGAGCTACACCGAGCTCCCCATGAGCACGCTGTTTCTCTACAACCGCCCGCAGGACCTTTCCTATGCCCGCGCGGACCCGCTCACCGTTGCCTTGGTGCGCCACCACTTGCGCGTGTGGGACTCCGGCCAGACGATCGGAGGCCATCCGCTCTGGGTCGGCTCCGCGACGCACGACAATGGGCTCGAGCGGGACGATCGCAACAACGGCATCACCCACCATATCGACCCCAACATCGATGCCGAGCGCGACTTCATCGAGCAGTCCTTCGCGGCCGCGGGCGTGCTCGAAGCGGCAGCTTACGTGACTCCGCCGGACCCGGTGAGCGATGCCAAGACCGCGACCGGCGGAACCTTCCAGACCGATGGACGCGTCCTCGTGATGCTCCTGCGCGCACAGTGACCCGGACCGCGGCCCCTTACCGCCGGCGATGGCCGGAGCTCGCCGCCCTGCTTCTGTGGTGCTCGCTGGCCGCCTGGGCGGTCCACCTCCACGTTCCCTGGGCCGATGAGTCGCAGGCCTGGCAGCTCGCCGGCGAGAACTCCTGGGCCGCGCTCTTCTTCCATCTCCTGCACTACGAAGGGACCGGCGGGCTTTGGCACGCCTTGCTGAAACTGTTCGCGGCCGCGCACCTGCCCTTTGCCGCCGCCCGCTATGCCGCCGCATTCGCGCAGGCCGTCGGCGTAGCCGTGCTCTTGTTCCGCTCGCCCTTCCCGCGCGCGCTCCGTTTGACCCTCCCGTTCACCTTTTTTCTGTTTTTCCAGGACGCGATCGTCGCCCGGTCCTACTGCCTGTTTGCCGTGCTCGCCTTCCCGGCCGCCGTTCTCCTGCGCGGCGGGCACCCCCGTCCGAAAACACTCGCGCTCCTCACCGGGCTGCTCGCCAACCTCAGCATCCACGGCGTCCTGCTCGGCGCGGGTCTGCTCGCGGTCGCCCTCCGCGCGTGGTCTCCGTCCGGCCAAGCCAACCTTCTCACCCGGGAAGGGGCCGCGCAAGGGGAAACAGCGCACCCGGCACCCGCGTTTCCCAAAACGGGAATTCTCACCACCCTCCGTGAGTTTCTCTTCGAGCCCACCCCGCCGCACCCCCAAAACGGCCCTTCGCTTGCCGGGAACCCGCGACGCACGGCGCTCCTGCTCGCCATCCCACTCTTCTTGTTCGCCGCCGTCACCATGGCTCCCGCGCCGGACGTCGACTTCCAGGCCGGCGGCAACCTCCACAACTCGCTCGCCAGAGCCGTACGCCCGTTGGGGATCCATCTTGCGCTCACGCCCAGTATTGCCGCGCTGCCGATGAGCGGCCTCCGGCCCGCGCCCGTCCCGGTTCACCTCCGCCGCGGCGCGCAGGGGTTCCTCAACCGCGCCGGGCGGGTGCTCGGCGTGCTCACCTTTCCGCTGTCCCGGTCCCGCATCGTGGCTTTGTTGCTGGTCTGTGCCGTCCTCCTTCAAGCACGGCCGCGCGCAGGGCTCATCCCGTGGCTGCTGATGGCCGCTGTCTTCAGCTCGCTGTATTTGGCCCCTCGCCACGTCGGCACGCTCTTTACCGGCTTCCTCGTTTCCGCCTGGATTACCTGGCCCACGCGCGAGGATGCGCATCTTCGACCCTGGTTGACGGCGTCAACCAGCCTACTCATGTTGTTCGTTACCTTTGAACAAATCGGCTGGACCGCCCACGCCCTCGCAGCCGAGCGTACGCGTGCCTACTCTCCCGCGCGGATGACCGCCCAGTATATGAAGGACAACAGGGTCGGCCAGGGGGCAACCGCCGCAGGCTACCTTTACTTCTCCTCGGCTCCCCTGCTGTACTTTCCCAGCAATATCTACCTCAACCAGCCGCCGCACCGCTTCTGGCTCTGGAGCACCCGGGTCCGCGACTACCAGTCCGTCGAGCAGACACTGGCCCTCCACCCCCGGTTCATCGTGGTCAGCACGGTGCAGCCCGGGCCCGACGCCGAAGTCACCCGCGACTGGCTCCCAGCCCCACAGCCCGTGCCCGGTGTAGTGCTCGGCGACCAGTTCGGGTTCGTGAACTGGTTTACACAACGCGGGTATCACAGAGCCCGCCTGTTCTGCGGGGAAAGCCTGATGCGCGCCTCCTATGCCGAGCGGCTTTGCGACATAGTCCTCGAACGCGACCAATAAAAAGCGCCGGGGAGGCAAGCTCCCCGGCATTCCGACGCCAACTCGCGAAAGGCTTAAAAAGTCGTCCCCACCGTCAGACGGAACGTCTTGTTCGGCTCCCTAAGCTGGTACAGCGAGCCGTAGAGCTGCGTCGCCTGCGCGAAGGTATAGTCCCCGGCCGTACCCTGCGGGAACAGCTCGCGGGTAATCAGGTTGTCGCCCGGGATGGCCTTGACCAGACGAAGGGGGTTGTACGCGTAGTAAATACGAAACGGCGCGTTCACGATCGGCAGCAGCACCGAAATCTGCGCGCCGATCGAGTCGCGCGGGACGAAGTTGGTGCCGCGGATGATCTGCACGTTCCGGTTGAAGGTAATTGGCACGCCGCCCTGGCAGGCCCCGTTTACATAGGTCCGGCAGCCGTACAGGGGCGAGTTCAGGTTCGCGATGCCCTGCGGGGACTGCCGAAGCTGGCCCTTGTTGAGCGCGACATCGATGCCGAAGTCGTTGAAGATTTCGAGCGCCGCGGTCCGCCCCACGAGCGGAATCCGGTACTCGATGTTGTTGACCAGCGAGGTATCGCCGCCGGTCGACACGATGCCGTACACCGGCAGCGGGATCTGCAGCGGCTGATTGGTCTGAGCCGCGCCAGGCTGGCGGGAGACCGGCGAGCCGTCCGGGTTGGTCAGGTTGAACAGCACCCGGGTCGGGATGAACGCGTAGGGCGTGCCGGACCGGATGTTGAAGCCGCGGATGTCGCTCTCGCCGCCCGTGTAGTAGCGCTGGAACGGCGGGGCCACGCTGCCGGAGATGCCCTGAATATAGGAGAGCTGGAGGCGATAGCCGATCGCGTTGCGCCCTTGCGGGTCGAGCCGGTAGCCCGAAACCGGATGCCACGACTTGAACTCGACCACCGGCTGGATGAAGCGCACGTTGCCGAACAGCCCGGCCAGCTGGAACGCGCCCTGGAGCGACGAGCCCGACCGCGGCGCGAACGAGGAGTCCAGGTGGTTGTAGCCGTAGGTCAGCGAGATCTGGCTGGTCAGGATGCCGGTAAGCGAGTTTTGCCCCTGGATGCCGGACCGGAACGCCAGCGAGTTGAACAGGTTCTGCGAAGCCCCGGAAAAGGCGGTTACGCTCGAACGGTTCCAGGAGTAGGTGATGCCCACCCGCTTGAACGACCGCTTGAGCGGGTACTGGGCCGAGAGCGTGAAGCCTGAGGAGGTCTGGTTGTAGTTCTGCACCAGCGAGCTGGTGGCCGCGTTTTGGTTCTGCCCGGCGGAGGTGTTCGCGCCGGTCAGCGTCGGATTCTTATTGGAGTTGTAGTCGGTCTTGTTGTTGAAGACCTGGAAGCCCACGTTGATGGGCTTGTTGCGCAGGTAGGGTTCGTTGAAGCCCAGGCTCAGATTGCGCGCCAGGTTGCCCGTGCTCGCCTGCACGGAAAGCGTCTCGCCCAGGCCCAGGAAGTTGTTGGTCTGGTAGTTGAGGCCGAGAAACGAGCCAGAGACGCCGGACGCGCCGCCGTTCAGCCCAATTGAGTTTTTGCCCTTCTCGTGGACCTTCAAGAGCAGATCGACCGTGCCCGCGTCCGCGTTCTGGTGCGTTTCCGTGTCTTGGTCCACCTTCAACGGGTCGAAGTACTCGAGCTGATTGAGCCGCTGCAGGCTGGCCTCCCACGCGGAGGAACTGTAGGTCTGGCCTTCCTCGACCAGCAGCTCACGGCGAATCACGAAGTCGCGGGTGATCTTATTGCCGGAGAACTCGATGCGCGAGACCTTGAACTGCTTGCCCTCGTCCAGGTCGACCGTGAAGGTGATGGTCTTGGCTGCTTCGTCGATCGTGGGCTGCTGCGGGTTGGGCGAGAAGTTGAGGTAACCACCGGCGGCGAACTGCTTTTGCAGCGCCTGGAGGCCCTTGCCGAAGGCGGTCGCGCTGAACAGCTCGCCGTCCTTCTGCGCGAAGCTGGCCCGCAGCGCCTTTTGATTGAACTTCGCGACGTCCTTGCCGGTGAACTTGATGCCGCCCAGCCGATAGCGCCCGCCCTCCTCGACATTGATGTGAATGTCCATGTCCTTGCCGTCCTTGGGACGGAAGGTGAACAGGCTCAGCCCGCCCTCGCTGCGGATGTGCGTCTCCGGCTCGCTCGTGTTCGCGCGGAAGTACCCTTTGTCGCGGTACGCCTGCCGCACCCGCTCCGTGTCTTCTTCGAGCTTGGTCGCGTCGAAGGTGCGGGCAAACAGGTTTTCAAGCACGACGGAGTGCGGAATCCCGATCGGCTTCAGGTTCTTCATGGAGGCGCGCAGCTCGCGGGTCGACAGGTGCTCGTTGCCGGTAAAGGAGATGGTGCCGACCTTGACCTTTGGCCCTTCCTTGATGGAGAAGTTGAGCTGCACGCTCGACGGTGGGATCGTCTTCACGTCGGTCCGCACGGTGGCGAACTGGTGGCCGTGCGCGGCTTCGAGCTCGCGGATGACCGTGACCGCCTGGGCGATGTGGGTCGGGTCGTACTGCGACTCCTGCGAGAGCGCGACCTTGGCTTTCTTGAACGCGTCCAGGATGTCGGACTGCGTGATCGAGTTGAGCCCCTTGTAGTTGATCTCGCGGATGGTGGGCTTCTCGTGAACGTAGATGTCCAGGATCACGCCCTTGGGGCTGTCCTCGCGCTCGATCCGGACGTCCTCGAAGTAGCCGGTGTTCCACAGAGAGTTGAAGTCGCGCTCGATGGTGGCGGGGTCGTAGGCCTCGTTCTCGTGCGAGAAGAGCCGGGCCAGCACGGTTTCTTTGGGAATGCGGCGGTTGCCAATCACCCGGATGGAGGTGATGGTGTTCGCTTGTGCCCACGTAAGCGTATCAACGGAGAAGCAGAAAAGCAGAACGGAGAAGAATTGCAGGCGGCGCTTCGAGCGGGTGCGCCGGCTGTTGCGGCTTGGGAGGCTCACGCCCCCTCGGGTTTCGGGAAAGATAGGCACACCCTCGGTTCCTGCTGAAGATCGACAACGGCTCGAGCGAATCCCGATTATAGAAGACCGAGCGGCCGTTTCCCAACCGGCGGCGGCGGGCTCTGCCGGGATGCGCCGCAAAGGTTGCCCGCGATCCCGCCGTGGCCGACGCGGCTTCCCTTCTGGCTTGCAAGCGTATTTTCACGAATCGTGGACTTGCCACCCAACATCTGTTGCAAAGAGACTATTCCACCTCGCCCGATACAGGAGCCTCATGCCCACTCTGCTGCACATCGACGTAAGCCCACGCGGCGACTACTCCGTCTCCCGCAAACTCACCAAGGCTTTTGCCGAGGCATGGCAGAAGAAAAACGCGGGCGGCAATGTCGTCTACCGCGACCTGGCCGCGACCGAGCTCACGTTTGTCGATATGAACTGGATCGCCGGAGCGTACTCCTCGCCCGACCAGCACACCCCGGAGCATAAGAAAGCGCTCGAGCTGTCGGAAAGCCTGATTGCCGAGCTCAAGGGCGCGGATGAAATCGTGGTCGGCGCGCCGATGTACAACTTCAACATCCCGGCTCGGCTCAAGGCATGGATCGACCACATCGTGCGTATCGGCAAGACTTTTAACATCGGCCCGAACGGCTACGAAGGCTTGTTGCGCGACAAGCACCGCAAGGCCACCGTGATCATTTCGAGCGGCGGCGACTACTCCGTCGGCGGCCCTGCCGAAAAGTACAACCAGGAGGGCACTTACCTTCAAAGCATCTTCGGCTTCCTCGGTATCGCCGAAACCAAGGTGGTACTTTCCGGGAAGACGTCGGAGATCGACATGGGCAAAACGACCCTGGATCAGTACCTCCCGCCGCACATTCAGGAAGCTCAGGCAGCGGTTTAGTTCCTCGCGCGCGCGAAAGCGGGGCGGCTTGCGGGCCGCCCTTTCTCAGCGTGTAAGGTGGTGGGGTGGCGACGCGCAGGGCATTCACCAAGGGTCTTTTTGCAGCCGGGCTCGCGACGCGGGCCCATGGGCAAGCGACGAACGCCTCCACCGGGGCCGGGTCGCTGCGCGCGGCGGCCTCCGCGCATGGGCACCGGTTCGGCGCGGCGGTGAACGTCAAGCGCCTCCAGCGGGAGCCTGCCTACGCGCAAACGGTCGCGGAACAGTGCAACATCCTGGTGGCCGAGAACGCGATGAAGTGGGCTGCTTTGCGTCCTGCGGTGGACCGCTACGACTTCAGCGAGGCAGATACGCTGGTCGCCTTCGCCGAGGCGCACGGAATCGCCGTGCGTGGGCACAACCTGTGCTGGCACGAGGCGTTGCCCGCCTGGTTCGCCGGCGCGGTGACCCCCGCAAACGCCGAGACGGTGCTCCGCGAGCACATCGGCCGGGTCGTGGGGCATTACAAGAACCGTGTGACGGCCTGGGATGTGGTGAACGAGGCGGTGGAGCCGAAGGACGGACGCCCGGACGGGCTGCGCAAGACGCCCTGGCTCGACCTGCTGGGCCCGCGCTACCTGGAGATCGCCTTTGAAGCCGCGCGCGCGGCGGATCCGGGAGCCAAGCTGTTCTATAACGAGTATGGCCTGGAGCTCGACGAAGCGAGACGCGCATCGACGCTGGCGCTGGTCGGCCGGCTCGGGCACCGGGTAGACGGAGTGGGCCTGCAGTCGCATCTTTCGGCCGACTCCGCCGGGAAGATCGGTGCGGGGCTGACCGCGTTCGTGCGGGCGCTAGGGATGCGCAAGCTCACGGCCGCCGTAACGGAGCTGGACGTGAACGACGATGCCCTGCCCGGCGAGGGCCGCGACGAAGCGGTCGCGGGGGTATACCGGCGGTATCTGGGTCCGCTGCTGCGCGAGCCGAACGTGAACGACGTGCTGTGCTGGGGAGTGAACGACGGAAGCTCCTGGCTGAACTCGCCCGGCAAGGCGAAGCTGCGCCCGAAGCACCCGGAGCGGCAGGAGCATTGCCTGCTGTTCGATGACGCGTTCCAGCCACTGTCGGCGTATTATGCCGTGCGGGATATGCTAAACGCCTTTAGCCCTACTTGCGAAATAACTCCTTGTTCTTTAACCGGTACACCTCGGTCGCAATGACCCCGATAATGCCGAAGAGAATCTGTCCGACAGCGAAAACCTTGATATAGTTCACGGCTTGCGCCTCCATTCAATCAGGTAGCCGAGCATGAGACTCGATAGGCCACTCACAGCGGCCCATTCCAGGATGATCCGACGGTCGGCAGCGCTCCCAGGCACGATGTAATCGACGATCAGAAACACCAAGACGAGCAGGCCAGCTTCCCTCAAGTCATCGGCCATCCTCTCTAGGATACGCGCGTATGCGCCGCCAGCTGCGTCTTCTTCACTCCGCTTCACCTTGCTCTCACCCGTCGCCCAAGGCTCAAGATATACGCAAAGATGAACCTCGGCATGTCACGGAAGTAATGCATTTTCGGTCGCCTACGCCACTCCCGCCAACTGCCTAAGCACATACTGCAAAATCCCGCCGTGCTCGTAGTAGCCGATCTCGCCGGGCGTGTCGATACGGACGCGGACAGGGAACTTGGTGACCGCTCCATCTGGCGCGGTGGCCCGGACTTGCAGGCTGCGGGAGGCGAGCTTGCCCGCGAGCAGGGCTTCGAGGCCGGGGAAGTCGAAGACTTCCTCGCCGGACAGCCCAAGCGAAGCGGCCGAGGTGCCGGGCGCGAACTCGAGCGGCAAGATGCCCATGCCGACCAGGTTGGAGCGGTGGATGCGCTCGTAGCTTTCGGCGATCACCGCCCGCACGCCCAGCAGCTTGGGCCCTTTGGCCGCCCAGTCGCGGGAGGAGCCGGAGCCGTACTCTTTCCCAGCCAGGATGATGAGGGCGGTCCCGCGCCGCGCGTACTCCTCCGATGCCTCGAAGATCGTGGTCTCTCGCCCTTCGGGCAGCAGGCGCGTCACCCCGCCCTCGGTACCCGGGGCGAGCTTGTTCTTGAGCCGCACGTTGGCGAAGGTCCCGCGCACCATCACTTCATGGTTGCCTCGCCGCGACCCGTAGGAGTTGAAGTCGGCCGGGCGCACCCCATGTTCGACCAGATAGCGGCCGGCCGGGGAGCTTGCCTTGATGGAGCCGGCCGGGGAGATGTGGTCGGTGGTCACGGAGTCGCCCAGCACCGCGAGCACGCGCGCCCCCACGATGTCCCGTACCGGCGCGGGCCGGGCGGCCATGCCATCGAAGTACGGGGCTTGGCGGATGTAAGTCGAGTCCGGCTCCCAGCTGTACGTGTCGCCGATGGGGACACGCAGCGCCTGCCAGTGCTCGTCGCCCTCGGTCACGGTCGCGTACTCGTGGTCGAACGACTCGGTCGTCAGCGCGCGCTCGACCACCGCATCCACCTCGGCCTGCGTCGGCCAGATATCCCGCAGGTACACATCCCTGCCGTCGAAGCCGCGGCCGAGCGGCTCGGTTTCGAGGTTGCGGTCGATGGACCCGGCGAGCGCGTAGGCGACCACCAGCGGCGGCGACATGAGGTAGTTGGCGCGCACGTCGGAGTTGATCCGGCCCTCGAAGTTGCGGTTGCCGCTGAGCACCGAGACCGCGACCAGCCCGTGATTCTCGATCGCTTCGGAAACGTCGGTCGGCAGCGCGCCGGAATTGCCGATGCAGGTGGTGCAGCCGTAGCCAACGACGTGGAAGCGCAGCCGCTCCAGGAACGGCAGCAGGCCCGCGCGCTTGTAGTAGTCCGTGACGACGCGGGAGCCGGGCGCGAGCGAGGTCTTGACCCACGGCGGGGTCGAGAGGCCGTGCTCGACAGCCTTCTTCGCCAGCAGCCCAGCCGCCACCATCACGGAAGGGTTGCTGGTGTTGGTGCAGGAGGTGATCGCGGCGATGACGATGGAGCCGTGGTCGAGGTAGCGGTCCGGGTCGACGCCGAAGCGCTCGCGCACGGTCGCGGCGGCGGGGTGGGGCGTGTGTCCGTTCGGGGTAAGCACCGCAACGGGCTGGCCGGCGAGCTTGCCCGGCTCGGGAGCGGCTTCGGTACTTTCCACATCGCCGGTGGCGGAGGCGTGTCCGCCCTCCCCCTCCCAGCGCTGCGCCTGGCGTTCGCCGGCCTTGCCTTTCGGGCCGAAGAGGGTCGGCAGCTGCCGGACGAAGTCCTCCGGCACCGAGCCGAGGGCAACCCGATCCTGGGGGCGCTTGGGCCCGGCGACCCACCGCGCCCCCCCCGC
>CAXTTW010000002.1:6227-25681 GCA_964247255.1 uncultured Acidobacteriaceae bacterium | reverse complement strand
TAACGAGCCATCGCGATCAGGAAATGATGACCTCCCCCTCGCTTATGCACACGCTTTCCCGTCTTTTGCTTCCGCTCGACGGCGGGCAGCCGCAATGGGAAGCGCTTCTCGCGGACCCGGAGCTCGCGCTGCCGGTCATCGGCAAACCCGGCTTCGAGGCGCTTCTGGCTTTGGCGCATTCCAACCACGTGATCGTCCGTGCGATGGAGGTTTTCGCCGTCTGCATGCAGCTGGCCGGCGACCCGGTGCGCGCCGGGTGGGCTGAGGAGGCGCTTGCGGCGGAGCGTTCGCGCATTCGCCTCGCCCTGCCCGAGCTCGCCGCGATCTGCACCGCGTTCCGGGAGGAGGGCCTCGATATCACGGTGATAAAGTCGCTCGATCACTGGCCCGATCTCGGCAGCGACCTCGACTTGTTTTCCGACGCCTCGCCGGATGCGGTGCTCGACGTCATGCACCGGCGCTTCCGGGCGACGCTGGCCCCGAGAAGCTGGGGTGACCGGCTTGCGCGCAAGTGGAACTTTGTCGTTCCGGGCCTGCGGGAGTTGGTCGAGTTCCATGTCGGGCGGCTCGGGCAGACCGGCGAGCAGGTCGGGCTGGCCCAGCGCTTGCCGGAGCGCGCCCGCACCGTATCGATCGAGGGGATCGCCTTTTCCGTGCCGCACGCCTCCGACCGCTTGATGATTTCCACGCTGCAGCGCATGTACCGCCACTTTTACTTCCGCCTTTGCGACATCGTGGACTCGGCGACCCTCCTGCGCTCGGGTGCGGTCGACTTCGGCGATCTCCAGCATTCCGCGCAGGCAGCCGGCATCTGGCCCGGCGTTGCTTCCTACCTTGCGATCGTCTCCGATTACCTGCGCAAGTACGGCGATGCCGGCCTCGATCTTCCACCCGGCATCCGGGCGGCGGCGCGCTTCGGTGGCGCCTCCGTGTATTACGCGAAGAGCTTTTTGCGCGTTCCTATCCTTCCGCAGTCGGCCGGGCTCTACGGCAGGCAGATCGCCGGGCTTCTGCGCCGCGGCAGTCTCGGGAGCAGCGCCCGTCTGAGCCTGCTGCCATGGCTCGCGACCGCCGCACTGGTGGAGCAGAAGCGCACCGGCAGCGACAAAGGCATCTGGTAGCCGCTACTTCGCGGCTTGCGGGCGCGCGGTCTTGCTTTCGGCCGAAATCTGCTTCGGAATGTAGCCCTTGCGGGTCCGGACCGTCAGATGTCCGAAGCTGCCTGCCGCGGCCTCCACGCGCACGGCGCGGTAGCCTCCTTGCGACGAGGGGTTAGACGAGTGATAGCCGACAATGTACTGGTTGCGTATGTCGCGAGCGACCATGCCGGCGATCTCCTCCACCTGATCGAGCGACTGGGGAAAGTACGCCAGGCCCCCTGTTTCGGCCGCGAGCGTGTCCAGGACCTGCCGCTCCCCGTCGGCCTCCTCCTTGCTATCCGCCTCGTACAGCAAGCCGATGGCATACACCACCGGCCCGCCCATCTGCTGCACCCGATGGATGGTCTGCTCCAGGCTCAGGCGGGACGCGTCGTCCTTTCCATCCGTGATGACCAGCAGCACCTGCTGGGGCCACTTGGCATGGCGGGTCAGCTCATTGGCGGAAGCCGCGATCGCGTCGTACATCGCGGTCGGCCCCTTGGAAATTGCGTGCGCAAGGCCCTTTTGCAACGCGGCGAGGTCGGAGGTAAAGCCCTGGTCGAGATAGGCGCGGTCTGAAAAGTTGACTACAAACGCCGCGTCCAGCGGATTGGACGCCTTGATCAGCGCGAGTGCCGCCGCATCGACAGCGGCGCGTTTGTCCAGCATGGACCCGGAGTTGTCGATCAGCAAGCCGATCGAGGCAGGCTGATCCCGGTGCTGGTACGACGTAACGGTCTGCTGAATTCCGTCCTCCCAAACATGAAAGTCCGTTTGCTTCAGCCCTTCGACCAAACGGCCTTTCGCGTCGACCACCGCGCAGCGCAGAAGCACCTCGTCCACGTTTTGACGCAGTGTGAACACGTTGCTCGCCGCGTCCTTGGTAAGCTCCCTGGCCGTGCCGGCGGCTGCGTCCTCCTCCGGGTCGGGCGACAGAACCGGGTCGCGGTCGACGTCGAGCCGTGGCTGCGCCTGGGGCTTGGTGGGGTCGAAGACCGGAACGCCTTGCGCCGCCTGGCCGAACGCGGCAGGCACGCACAAGCTGAGGAAAAGGGCCGAAATGAGCCCCGCTGCCGCGAACGGAAAGCGTACGCAAAGGCACGTGCGGGGACCGCCGCCTGGAAAGCTGCTCAGAAAACGGTTGCGCATGGTTATCGCGAGCTCTGCTGCTCCAAGAAGCAGCGGAGCCTGTTCAGGCTGCGCTGAGCAAGCGTTTCGCTGCGCGGCGCAAGCGTCTGTGCAGCTTCGATCCGGCGCGCAAAGTCGGGCGAAGCCCCCGAGCATGCGCGGGAAAAGAAAGGGTCGATCCCGTTTGAGGGTGCCATACCCGCTTGCCTCCGTTCCCACCTTAACAAATTCGAGGCAGCTGTACGACCCTCAGGAAAACCGAGGTAACGCCTGACCCTCACGGATGTGGAGCGTTCCCGGATAGCCCCGCTTCCAACTCGACGTCTTGAGCATAGCCGGTCTCATATTTAGCACAGCCGGTCTCATAGTTCCTAACATCACCTGCCGCATAAGTTGCAGACTTAACAATCCAGCTCCCGGAGCTCACGTCGGAGAAGGTGGAATCAGTCCGGTCGTTCTCATTCGCTGCTAACAAATGAGAGAAAGAGATGCTTTGTGGGGTGCTTATTACCAAAGTGCTGTAATTGCGTCTTTAGAGCTATTGTTTCTAGTGATCTTGCCGATTACCTTCACATGCGGATGATGGTCGCGTTCTAGCAGCGTCCCCCATCCCAATCTGACCGCTCACTTGAAAGCGGCAAAGAAACAAGCATGCACCCGCAGCGCAAGGTCTTTTACTTGACAGCTGCGCGGCGGCGGAAATCGGGGATCTTATGAAGCACTCACTTCTTGCTGTCATTTCTTTTGCCTTCCTTGCGGCCGCGCCCGCGTTCGCCACCGTCAACGTCGCTTCGCCGATGAACAGCACCACCGTTGGTACCAATGCCAAATACACAGCTACTGCTACTTCCTCCTGTAAGCAAGGCGTAGCTGCTATGGGCGTCTATGTCGACGACCAGTTGCAGCTCGTCGTTCCCGGCGCGCACTTGGCCTCGACCCTGCAGCTCCCGGAGGGCGGCCACAATACCTATGTGCAGGCGTGGGATAACTGCGGCGGCACAAGCGGCAGCGCCGTTGCCGTGCAGGCAACCAGCCGCAGCGGCGTCTATGTCACTTCGCCCGGCAGTGGTGCAAGCGTGAGCCGCAACGTCAACTTCGTCGCTTCGGGGCTCACCTCCTGCGCCCTGGGCACGGCCGCCACGGGCGTGTACGTCGACGACCAGCTTGTCTCCGTGCAGGCCGGAGCCTTCTTCAATGGACAGCTGGCAGTCGATCCCGGCCCCCGGCACGCGGTCGTGCAGTCCTGGGATTACTGCGGGAACGTCTACAAGCAGCCGGTCGATATTGTAGTCCAAGCGCAGCCGAAAAGCCCCATCGCCAACACCATTTACAACATTCAGGCTGCTCCCAACTGGAATCAATGGGGCGAGCTGGCACCCGTCTACGATATCTGCGACCAGTGCCCGGGCATCCAGTGGAACATGGCGCAGCATGTCAGTGCCGTTTCGCTGAGCGGCAATGCCACGCGCTTCGACGTCGGTGGCAGCGTTCCCTACGGCGACGTTCTCTGGTCAAACAAACTTGTCGGTCAGGCAAGCACGCAGCATATGTTCGATCTGGATCGCAAGATCCTACCCAACGTGCGGCATCTCACGTATGACGCGGACGTGTATGTAACGAACTCAAAGGTGACGCAGGATTTGGAGTTCGACGTCAACATTTTCATGGACGGCGTCGGCATGGAATGGGGTACGGAGTGCAACAACCTTGACGGCCGTGACTGGGACGTTTGGGACAACGTCAATGGCAAATGGGTTTCGACTGGCATTCCTTGCAATCTGAACGACAAGGGCTGGAACCACGTAACACTCGAGGTGGATCGTCTGGCGGACAATTCTCTGCTCTACAAAACCATCACTCTCAACGGCGTGACCGCGGTCGTAAACCGGATCTACCCGCCTTTTCCCATCCCGCAAAGCTGGTACGGCATGACGGTGAACTATCAGGTAGACGGGGACTACAAGATGTCTGCCAATACCACCTACCTGGATAACCTCACTGTTTCCTACTGGTAGCAGGCATGCGGCAGCGGCGGATCGAGAGCTCCCCGCTGCCGCTGAGTGGAGAAATGCTTCAAGGCCAACCCAAGCAGGACAGCTCAAGACAAAGCTCTTAAACCCGGTCAGATATCAAGGGAATACTTGACCGCGAAGTAAGTTATCCGTGCGTCGCCCGGGCCGGTGATCCGCCCGAAGTTCGGGCTTGTCTGGACCGAAGTCGGATCGGCGAGATCGACGTTGTGAACAGGGTGGAGAACTTCACGCGGAATGGAAGCTGGGTCTCGCGGTAAATCGGCAGGTTTTGAATGCCGAAACGTCGCTGTTGGAGAGGCCCGGCCCGAAGAGCGAGTCACGCAGGGGAGAGCTGTACGGGTCGGCGGCCCCAAGCGGCACGGGCGCGAAAGCTGCGGTGTTAAAGTACCCGGATATCTTTGCGTCACGATTTCGCCGGCTGGAGAGGCTGGTCTTGCCGATCGTATTCGGGCGGTCGGTGAGGGCTGTGTCAACCCTCGAGTCCACACCCGAGATCACCGTAAACGGGCAGCCGGTCTGGAGCGTCGTGATTCCACTAAGCTGCCAGTCGCCCCGGAGCTGCCGCCGCCGACGCCGTTTCGCTTGATCGACCTTGCGGAGGACGCGAGCTGCGCCGAAGCGACCGAGTGGTGGACCGATCTGACTGGCACCGTCTCAGGAGCGGGTCACTGAGTGAGCAACGGCCGGCCAGGGCAGCATTCGAGTCGACAGAAATCGAGTGAGCACCTCTGGACGCGGCTTTCCGTCAAGAGAAGCCGCGCAGGATCGAATCTTAAAAGGGCACACCCACTCCAAACTGCTTTAGCTTGGAGCGCCGGTAGCCCGGCGATTGGACCTGACCGTGATCGCCCCAAGCAGCAGGACTACGCCGACCAGCGAGGACCAAAGCAGGGCCGGGTGCCGCTCCGTAAAAGGCCGCTCGTCCGGACGGGGCCGGTACCCCGGATGCGCCTGTTCCGGGCCGGCCGCTGTTCTCGCCGGGTCAGCCGGCGCGGCATGGAGGACGGCGTAGTCGTACCGGGGTGCCGAAAGGCCCGCATCGCCGTAAAGCAGGGTATAACGACTTCGGCCATCAGCCGCAAAGCACAGGTCGCGTTCGAGCATATCGATCTGAACCGAGACAAGCGGGAGCGGCGCGTCGTCTCCGTTCTCGATCGCAACCATCCACTTCGCGGGATCCGCGTCCGCGACCGAGGGCGTGGCCACGCTCAGTTGCTCCATATCGAGCTGGTGCCCGCTTTCAATCGTGTGCAGGCGCACGAGCGATCCGGAGAACGTCCTCTGAGGAGGGTAGTTCGCCTGATCCGTGGTGCGTGGCGGGCTCGACGGCTGAACGGAAACCATTGCCTCGCGACTGAAACTCCGAGCGCCGGGCGCAACGGCGAAGAGAACCCGGTCGACCGGCACCTGAGCGGGAAGCGTGAACTCCGCGACCGTCCAGCGGTTCTCCTCGCGAAACCGCGTGGTTTGGAAGACGGGCCGGTAGAGTGGCTCTTTCGCGGGCAGCGGCGCGATGGAAAGTCCGGTGATTTTGTCCGGCGCGACCGGACCGGTGATGCGGAAATGGAGAAAACGGAAGTCGGACGGAGGCAGGTGAAGAACGGTGCTGCGCCCGAGTTTTTGCCGCGAAAGATCGAATACGGTGAAGCCTCCCAACCTGGTCGCTCGTGCTCTCTCACTTGTACGGCTTCCCGTCACGGTCACGGTGGCGAGGAAGTTCTCCTCCGCGATGACGAGTTCCACGTCGCCGTAGCCGCCCTCGGGCATAGCGGCGTCGAAAACGGTGTCCTTTCCTTGCGTGCCTAGATTGAGCGGCGAAAGCGTTTGCGCGGCAGCCCCGACCGGCGCCGCTTGCCGGATAGCATACGGAGTTTCCGTGCCGTCCCGGTATAAGCGAAGATCGGCCAGCTGCGGTGCCGCATGAGCGAAGAGCTCCGCGTCAAGAGGAAGGCAGCTTTCCGAGCCGCCGCGCGGGATGCCGAGGACCGGACGCTCGAACCGAAAGTGTTGGGTCGAAGGCGCGGCCGTTTGAAGAGCGACAAGCAGAAGACCGGCGAAGAACGTCATGGAGTCTCCCGCTCCGGGCTGCGGAGATGCAGCCAGTCGCGCTGATAGAGGAAACTGACGGCCAGAAGCAGCGCGCCCAAACCGAGAAAGCTGAGCACCCGATAGCCCTGACTCAACTCGCTGATGTCGACCAGGAATACCTTCCCGATCGCGGCGGCAAGGAGAACAAGGGCCTGCCAGCGCACGAACTGCGACCGCCGCCGGAAGCCCGCGCCGAGCAGGACCGCACCGTAAAGCATAAAAAGGGCGGAGTAGCTGAACTGGGCGTAGATGCGGTACTCGTGCGCCTCTCGCATGTGCCCGCGCCAGCTCACGAACCACCAGTAATTGTGGATCTCCCACCCGGCGGCGAGGAGGGTAAGCGCGTTCATGAGCAAGGCGGCGACGAGGGCCAGGTTGCCCCAAGCGATCTCAGGATGCGGAGTCGGCTCGAAAGAGGTCTCGTCCTTACGCCGGGCGAGAATGGCGATCGAGGCGAAAATGGCGATGGCAACGAGAAAGGTCACGAATCGCTCGTTGAACAAGGGGACAGCCGACGCTGGAGGGTTGACCAGCACGAGCACGAATAGCCCGAGCGTAAGGCACAGCAGGGCAAGTACGCGAACCACGAGGCTGCTGTCTTTTTCGTTCTCCGCCCGGCTCGCAACCCACAAGAGCGCCGCGCCTTCAACGAGCCAACCGATGGTCAGCCAACGCCCATGCGCCTTGAGCGGGATGGCGATTGAGAGAAAGACGATGGACAGCGTCAGATGGAGCTTCAGGGAGATCGGCGGGCTTGGCAGCAGGGGCGGACGTTCGGGCAGGCGCACGAGAAGAAGGTAGAAACCGGCGAGCGCGACCGCGAGCCACGGCTCGGCCCACGCTGCTTCGGCTTGGTGCAGCATGTTGAGCAGGAGCAGAAAGGTAAGCGCGGCATTCGCGAGCGGTACCCAGACGAGCGACAGCCCGTCCCAGCCCATAGACTGCCCGTGTGCATGGTCGACGCGAACAAGGCGCGGAGCCAGTCCGTAAAGAAGCAGAAAGCAGAGAAGGAAGAGGGCCGTTCGCGCGAACTGAGGATTGGAGTACCAGGCGAGATACCAGCCGGTCACGAACAAAGCTGTACCGTTGAACGCCCCTGCGAGCAGGCGCGACCAGGGCCGAAGTACGGCGAGGGCGAGCACCGCGGCGTCCAGCATAAGGAGATAGCTGAACAGGCTTACCTGGTGGTTGCCTCCTGTGGACACCAGGACGGGCGTGCTCAGACCGCCGACGATCGAGTACAGCGCAAGCAGCTCCGAATCCTCTCGCCATGACAGAAAGGCGTTGAAGGCCGTGACCGCGACCATGGCGGCGAAAGCCGCACCGGCGGGTATGAGGTGAAAAAGGAAGAAAGCTGCCCAAAGCGACAGATACAGGATGCCGCTGCCCAGTGCTTTAAGGGAGTAGGAGAAGGCCGGATAGCCACGGCGCTGGAAGCGCTCCGACCAGGCAAGGAGCCCCGCGCCCGCAAGCAGCCCGATGAGCACCCGGCCGAGGGGACCGACCCAGTGGTTGTCGATGGCCAGCTTAAGAAACCATGCCATGCCAACCAGCACTGCGAGAATGCCGATGCGGTTGAACCACTGCGAGCCGATTCGGCTTTCGAGCGAGGGCTGCTTAGCTTCCCAGGAGAGGGTAAAGCCCGGAAGCGGCGGCGCTAGAGCGGGATCGGAAGGCGTATTCGGCTGTTTTGCGGGAACGGGTCTGACCAGCGTTGAAGGCTGTTCGCGTACCTGCTTCAAATCCGGCTCCGCTCCTTCGCTTACGACGATGCCGTAGCTGCGCAGGGCGTCCTCAAGCAGGCCCACGCGCGAGCGAAGTGTCGCGACCTGTTCGGCGAGGCTGTCCAATGTGTCTTCGTTCATCGCCGTTTACTTTACCTGACGAGCCGCGTGAATAAAGCAGCACTTGCCAGGCTACATGTAAGTGTCGAAGTCCCTTCCTTCGGTGAACGGGCCCGCGTTCGACCCGTCCAACCCGGCGACCTGGCAGGGCTCGCTCAATCGCAACATCGCAAACAACGTCGACAGCACGCCCCAGTGGTCACCGAAAAGTCAATGGCTCCTGTTCACCGCAGGCCGGCGCGGGCACAGGAGCCTGATGACGCTACGGTCCTACATGGTCGTCCACTACCCGTCGCTGTTCGCCGCCCCCCATCGAGGGCTGTGGCGTGGTGGACCATGCGCTAACCGTCGCGCGCACCAACTCCAACTCGGACATCCGTTGGCGGATGAAGATGGGCGGCTTCCCCGGCGGAGCGCCGAAACCTGCGCCAACGTGCTTCTTCAGGTGGGCACTGAAAGAAATAGTTTTCTTGTTGCATCGAGGCACGACCTGTGAATACACGAACTTATCGAGGAGTTACGGCTGCTGTAAGAGCGGCGAGCGCTACCGGCATTGCTTCGAGAGGAAGTGCAGCAGCGTCTCCGCCGTCCCGGAATCATGAGTGGTCAGTACTGTTTCAAAGCAGCCAGACTGGGTTTATAGGTGAAGCCGGTGATGGAGCCGTCTTGTATCCTCCGGACTGCTTCATCAACCACCAAAAGAGGAACAACAAACCACTCGCGCGGCTGCACCAGACGGCCGGGATAGCCGGGCAGCGATATCTGCAGCTGGGCCGCGGAGAACACGCGATGGATGACCTGCTCTAGTTTTCTCCGGTTGACGTTGGCGAGCGGCCACTCTCTGACGACCTCCACCGGCGCATAAAGGTACGTCGGGTCCGCTTTCGCATTGGCGATGCGGTCCTCAACGCGGCCGCCCGTGACGCCAATCTTATGAAGCGAGTCGCGTATCGCGGCGATCTCCGGCTGCTCGGACAGGCTGCGGAGCACGTAAATGGTTCCGCTTGCAATGTCGCCGTCTTCGAGCGTATTGCCGAAAAGCGGTCCGAGGTCGGTTGTCGTGACGCGGCGACCGTTGCGGTGCTTCTCATAGAGAGCGCGCTGCAGCGACCGCATCAGAAGGTTACTCTCGGTGCCGTTCGAGTAAATGACCCGCAGACGTCCCTGCGTATCGGCGTTCGCGGTACGGAAGGTCTCGCCCACTGCGGCCACGTACACCATCTGGCCGTCGAGGATGAAGAAGTCTCCTTGCTCAATTTGAGCATCCCGTTCAAAGGACCTCGCGACACGCCGCCCCGCGGCAAGCTCGGCCTGCGCCGCCTCAAACAGCGGCTTGTATAGGTCGAAGTCTCCGCACTTCACGCGTTCAGCAATGGACTCGGCAGCTTCTGTTTCGCGCGGCTTTTCGGGCGAGCGTACGTGCACCAACATCCCAATGTCGTCACCCGCACTCTCCGACAGCGCCGCCAGCAGTTCGTCCTCGCTCAGGGCTTCCGCGCGCTCGCCGCTCTGCAAAGGTGCGGCGAGCAGCCCGAAGCGGTCCAGCGGGCGCAGCAGCGCCGCATCTTCTCCCGGCAGCTTGCGAAGCTGCTCGAGCCGCACGGCGTACAAGCGCTCGAAGATGTCCAGTTGCTGCCCATGCCGCGGCGCATGGCCATGTGTCTCACGAAAGCGCACCACATCCTCAAAGCCCGCGAGAATGCGCTCCTGCCGCGGCGTATAGCCGCCGACCTCCGGTTCTTCCATCTCCACGCCGAGCGCTTCGAGAAGGTCCTCGCCTTCAAGCTCCTGTGCCTTTTTCATGCAGGCTCTCCCACGGCGGCCTTCGCCTTCTTCCGTGCCATATAGTTGCGGTAGGCCGCGACGCCTTCGGCCAGCTTGCGCTCCCAGGCGTCGGCTGAGGTGATTTGCGCGGGCCTGCCGCGCTCGCGCTGCCATTCCAGCGCCCGGCGGGCCAGCGACAGCGCCTCGTCTTCCGGGATGGACACCTTTTTCGCAGCGATTTTCTCCTGCATCTGCCGCAGCGTGTCGGCGTTCAACGTCCGGGAAAGCACGGCATACGCCTCGCCGAATGGGTTGATCGCGTCGATCAGATCCACGCTCAGCTCGCGCACATGGAGCACAAAGCGCCGGACGCCCTGCAACAAGCCGAGATTGGCATGGACCTTATCCTCGGTTCTCATGCTGGTTTGTACCAGCGTCAACGCGGCGACGGCGCGCTGGCGAATGGCTTCCACATCTTCTTCAGGCAGCTCCGGGTACCGCTCGCGGATGATCTTCGGAATCCGCAGCTGCGTCGTTTCCTGCGGCACGCTGTTCTCCGTATTGAACAGCGCCTGGCTGAGTGTTTCCTTGTCCTGCACCACGGCGGCAATCACGTCGTTCAAGTCCTCGCGGCAGATGCGCGCGGCCTCGGGGCTCATCTCCCGCAGGCCCTTGATCTCGACGTGGACGGCGCCGCTCTCCCCGTTGACCCCGACATTCGTCTCGCCTTCGCGGTAGCCATCAGCCCCGTAATCGTAACCCGACTTCGGGCCGGAGTCCTTGGGCGTAAAGTCGAAGCGCGGCGCGATCACCTGTTCCATCAACAGGCTGGCGGCGATGGCCTTCAGCGTGTCGTTCACCGCTTCAACCACGTCGCCCTGGGCGGCCAGCGGCTCGGCGATGAGATTGGTGAACTTCGCGCGCACCTTGCCCGGGGCGTCGCGGGTCACGCGGCCGATGATTTGTACGATCTCCGTCAGGCTGCTGCGGTAGCCGACCGTCAGCGCGTGTTCGCACCAGATCCAGTCGAAGCCTTCCTTCGCCATGCCCAGCGCGACGATTACGTCCACGTGGTCGCGGTGATTGCGGTGCGCGGGGTCGCGCAAGGCGGCCAGCACCTTGCCGCGGCGATTTGCGTCGGAGTCGTCCACCAGGTCGGCTACCTTCAGCATCCGGCCGGTGCCGCGCTCGCGGACCAGGTGGAAGTCCGTCTCCGGGTCGCGGCCCTGCCACTCGCCCAGCACGCCCATAATCTCGCTTACCTCGGCGTACTTGTCGGTCGAGCTTGCCGCTGAGTTCACGCTGGGAATATGCACGATCGTCTTCAGCACCGGGTCCAGCACCTCCCCGATCGCCTCCAAGTAGCTGCCGGAGTAGAACCAGTAGCCCAGGTCCAGCGCCTTTAGGTACTCGTAGCCGTTCAGCTGCTCGTAGTAGGTGTAGGTCACGGTGGCGAAGCGCGCTTCGTCCTCGGGCGCGAGCACGGCGGCCGTGTCGCCGCGAAAGTAGCTGCCGGTCATGGCGACGACGTGGACCTTCGCGCGGTTCAGCAGCTCCTTCAGTTGGCCGCCCAGCACATTCGCCTCGTTCACGCTTACGTGGTGGAACTCGTCGATGGCGATCAGCCGGTCGTCGAACGTCTCGATGCCCAGCGCTTCCACGGCAAAGCGGAAGGTGGCGTGCGTGCACACCAGCGCCTTGTCTTCGCTTTGGAGGAACTCGCCCACGGCCTTCACCTTGCCGGTAGCGGCGGAGCGGGTTTCCTCGCCGCCGGGCATGGCGCACAGGTTCCACTTCGGAGCCACGGTCCAGTCCGCCCAAAACCCATGCGCCGCCAGCGCCTCGTCCGAGAAACTGGCGCCGATGGACCGCTCCGGCACCACGATCAGCGCCTGTTTCACGCCCTGATTCGTGAGCTTGTCGAGCGCGATGTACATCAGCGCGCGGCTTTTGCCGCTGGCCGGGGGCGACTTGATCAGCAGGAACTGCTCGCCGCGATACTTGTACGCTTCGGCCTGCATGGCCCGCATGCCCAGCTCGTCGGTGCTCTTGGAGCGGCCGGTGCGGCCCACCGCGATGGAAACGGAAGGGATAGTGGCCCTGCTCATGCCCGCGCCTCCTTTTGCCTGCGTCCGCGCGGCTTGCCGGCGGTTGCCTTGGTTCCTGCGTCCTTGGTCGTTTTGGCGTACATGGCGAACAGTGTTTCCAGCCGCTCGGTGTCGTTGCGGAAGCGGCGGCCGATGTAGATGCGCTCCAGGGTGTCGTCGTTCGCTTCGTGCGCGGCGCGCAGGTTTTCGGGCATGCGCTCGGGGTCGTACAGATCGGCGATGGTCGCGGGGAAGTGCGCTTCGCGGGCGAGCAGGATGTCCTCCGCGCAGCGGGTCAGGTCGGCTTTGTCCCGGTCGGTGAGCGGGGGGACGGGGAAGGTGTTCCAGCCCAGGGTGTTGGAGTAGCGGTAGCGCGTTTCGAGCTTGCCGCAGACCGTGGCGATCCAGACGAGGTGGAGCTTCGAGGCGATGAGGGCCATATTCCAGAGGGGGGCGTCGTAAAGGGCGAATGCGAGGTTGCTGACGACGAAATTCTCATCCAACAAACCTACGGGCAGGTACTCTCGATTTTCTGAGGAGACTCCGGGAACCACAATGGTTCGAGATGCCCAATTCATCTCGCGCATCTGATGAGGAGAAGCAGCCATTTCTCTGGCTGCTCTATCTGTGCTTGCAAATCTAGCGATACTCACTTCTTTGAGTCTCTGCATGACGCCAGGGCTTTTCAGAACAACCTGTATATTGTTGTCCTCAATCCATAAACAATAACGCTGGATGCCGCGAATAAACTCAGCTGAACCGCAAATGCGTCTGCTTAGAAGTTTGCGCTCCCGTTCAGCAGGAAGCAGTTGAGCCAATTGATTCTGGGTCATAAAGAGAAAGCCGCCATCAACTGGCTTATTACCGAATTTCATCTCCGTGCGATCGTCCGGCACCACAAAACGTTTTTCAATAAGTTGAATGTCACCGGCAGTTAAATAAGCACTAACGCGATCCACGAAACGATTAATAATAACATCATCATCTCCTAGCGACGTAAGCTGTTTTTTTGCAGTGGAATGCGGAGCCATATTCACTATCACCGTCGTGACGCCCGCATTGTGAGCTGCTAGATTCGACCATTTAAAGGAGGTGTGAGCCGATTTGATCTCAAATCCAGACTTCTCGATCAATCGCCAAAAGATTGATGCCTGTTGGCCCTGGCAGATGGAATTTGTCGAAACAAAGGCAGCACTGGCCTTGCTACCTTGTCCGTAATCCACCGCTTTCATGAACCAGCCTGCAACATAATCTAGAGATCGCCATTTTGTGGTGCGCTCATCGAATATTTTCCGCAAATCCGTTTTTTGTTCAGCACTTTGCCAAGTCGAGCCTAGATACGGTGGGTTCCCACATATAAACGTCTCCCCGCCCTCGTTCTCAAAATCAATCTCCGGCTGTTCGAGCGGCGTCTGAAACAAATCATCCGAGCGCAGCTTCACGCCCGTGCCTTCCGGCGGGCATACCTTCAACCAGTCCAGCCGCAGTGCATTCCCGCAGGTAATCCAGTTCATCTCATCCAGCGGCAGAAATTCAGCCTTGGCGGCAAGCGGCCCACGATGGAGCACATCGCACTGGTACTCCGCGATGACCAGCGCGAGCCGCGCGATCTCCGCCGCGAAGTCGCGGATCTCGATGCCGCGGAAGTTCTTCTTGCTGATCTCCGTGCCGCGCGCGTGCTCGCCGCGGCGCGCGTTGATCTCGGCCTCAATCTTGCGCAGCTCCTTGTAGGCGATGACCAGGAAGTTGCCCGAGCCGCAGGCGGGGTCGAAGACGCGGATGCGGCTGATGCGCTTGCGGAGGTTCAAGAGCGTGCGTGGGTTGCCGCCCGCGGCTTCCAACTGCGCACGCAGTTCATCAAGTAAGAGCGGATTCAGCACTTTCAGGATGTTTGGCACGGAAGTGTAGTGCATGCCCAGCGCGCCGCGCTCGGCCTCGTCCGCCACCGCCTGGATCATGGAGCCGAAAATGTCCGGGTTGATGTGCTCCCAGTCGAGCGAGCCCGCCTGCAAGAGGTAGGAGCGCGCGATGCGCGTGAACCTGGGCGCTTCCGTCGAACCCGCGAACAGCCCGCCGTTGACGTAAGGGAAGCTGTCAGCGTACGCCGGAATGCCCGCCGCCGCGCGCCTAGCGATTGGGGTGTTCATGGCCCGGAAGCAGCTCTCGATGACCCCGTGCGTATTGGAGCCGTCGGACTCGGAAAACTGCTCGACAGTCCGGGTGAAGAGCCCGCGGCCGTTGAAGATGTCGGTATCTTCCGCGAAGAAGCAGAAGATGAGCCGCGCCATGAAGTGGTTCATGTCGTGGCGGCGCGCGTCGGTCCCCCATTCGGGATTCTGCCGCAGCAGCTCCACATACAACTTGTTGAGCCGACCGGTAGCCCGCACATCGATGGGGTTGTCCTTGATCTCGCGGATGGTGGAGATGCCGGCGAGCGGCAGGAAAAAGCCGATGTGCCCGGCAAGCTTCGGGAACTCCGAAGCGATGCACTCGCCGGTTGCAAGCTCCTCGGCCTCAAGGGTCAAGCCATCGGTGGCGAGGATGAACTTGGCCTTGGCTTTCGCGGTCTGCGGGCTCGCCTTCAGGCGCTCCAGCATGTTGTGGGTTTCACCCGCCGGACAAACGGCGAGATGGATACTCGACTGCAGCAGCACGCCGCCGGGTACGTCCGACCGGTTGGTATCGCCCTTGCGCAGCCGCTTGAGCTGCGTTTCCTTTTTGTCGAGGGCGAGGAGGAACTGAAACGGGAACTCGGCGGCTTCGAACGGCTCCGCCGCGAGATCGGCAATGGCATCCGCGATTTCAACGGCGTTCATCCTTTCGGCTCACTCCCCCGAACACTTCGGTGATCCATCGTGCAACTCAGCAACGCTCTCACACGTTCTTGCCAAAGTCGAGTTGCACAAGAACTCATACTCGTGACCGGCTTTCGGCCCCATCGCCAGCTCTCTTTGTAGAAATCTTGTCAAGATCACAGGTCGGTCGGAGTTCCGGTCAGCACGCCATCCTGCCGAATTCTATTGTGAGCCATAGGAGATCACTCGCGCATGTCTTTCAAGTGGCCTGCCGGATGCGCGACGAAGCGGAAGCTGCCCTCAGCATCGGCTCAGAAGCGCCCTCAGCCTCGCCAGCTAAACCGCTCGGCTGCTCACCCTTCGTCGAACCCGACGCGAAGCGCGTGGAAGCTAGGCGGGTGCGGACAGAGGCCGAGCTGCGCCCCTACGTCGGCACGGGGCAAGCCGGGCCGGGGATTACAGCACTCCCTGAATGCGGCCGGCCCTCGGCCTGGTATCGGGTACCGATGCGCCCCGCGGGCAGGGACGGCGACGTACTGTACGAAGCCGCCCTGAACACGCTGGACGAACTGGAAGCGTCGCTGAGCACGAAAGTCCCGCACACGAACATAAACCCCGCTGCGAGCGGGGCCTGATCAAAGGAGCTGGCTAATCAGTGAATTCATGCGTGAGCGTAAGCCGAACGGAAGCCTTTCGCCAGCGAAAAGCTGCTGGCCATGGCCGAGGAGAGCTGGGACTTCCCCGAAGGGTCAGGGGGAGAAGGCCTTAATCTCACGAATCGCTGCTGCCCAGAAGACATGAGAAGAGCCCGCTGTTTACGGGCTTTCAAGGATTCGGTAGATCGTATGAGACTTCCTGAAACGAGTTCTTGGCGGAGGGAGAGGGATTCGAACCCCCGTTACCCGCTAGGGTAAAGCGGTTTTCAAGACCGCCTGTTTCAACCGCTCACACATCCCTCCGCGTGCGCTTGCCCCCAGTCTACAGCGCGCCGGGGCCGCCCTGTGCGCCGGGCGGCCCCCGGCGGTTTAAAACTGCAGGCGCGCCCCGAACTGGAGCTGCCTCTGGTACGGCAGACCGGTTCCCACCACGGCCTGGTCGGCGCTGGTAATCAGGCCCGAGCTCCCGGTGGTGCAGTCGATGCACCGGGCGCTCGAAGCGGACGGCGTGCCCAACGGCGTGTGATTGAAGACGTTGAAGGCCTGGAACTGGAACTGCCCCGTGAACCGCTCCGTGATGTTGAAGTTCTTGAACAGCGAAGCATCGGCGAAGTAGTCGCGCGGCCCCCGGAAGGAGTTGCGCCCGACATTGCCAATGGTGCCGAATGCAGGCCGGACAAAGGGCCCTGAACGCGCGCCCTCGGCCGTCAACGGCGCGACCGGGGTGAAGTAGCGGCGGGTGTGGGTCGCCGGATCGTACCCGCCGGCCTTCAGATTGAACCCGTTGACGCCCGGCGTTTTGTCGGGGCGGCAGTCGCTTGAGGTGCCGGGCGAGCCATAGTTGGTATCGATGTCCTGCTCCGAGCCGCACTCCATGTAGGTCGGCGTAAACGGCAGGCCGCTCTCATAGGTGGTGGTGCCGGTAAGTTCCCAGCCGCCGATCGCGTAATTTGTAAGCCGGTTATTCACGTTGAAGAAGCGCTGGTTTTTGCCGAAAGGCAGTTCCCACAGGCCGCTCACGACAAAGACGTTATTGCGGTTGGTGTCCGTGGGGCCGTACTCCAGGCGCGGGCCTTGCGCGAAGTAAGTCGCGCCGTAGTTGAGCGCGCGGGAGTGGGTGTAATTGGCCAGCAGCTGGAAGCCGTAGGCGAAGCGCTGATTGACCGTGGCCTGGAGCGAGTTATAGTTCGCGCGGGCCGACGGGGCCGTGTTGTTGATGTCCTGCGAGCAGCAACGGCCCGTACCGCTGCCGTCTCCTGGAAAACGATTGTAGTAGGGGTGCCGCGCATCCCGGTTGGTCAACTGCGCGGGCGTGGTCGGCAGCACGGGGACATTCGCGTTGTAGCCCTCGGTCTCCGATGGGTAGATGCGGTCGGCAAGATTGCCGACATAGGCGAGCGTGGTAGTGGTGTTGCGGCCCCACTGCTGCTGCAGGGTCAGGTTGTATTGGTAGACCTCGGGCAGGACCAAGGTATTGGGCCGGATCTGCGCGCCCAAACCGTTGGGAAGGGGGTAGTTCCCCGACGCCGGAATGACGAAGGGCGCTTGCCGCGCGGGCAGGGTGTTGAAGGTGTAGCTGGACTTACCGGCGGAATTGCCGGCATTCACGTCTTCGTTGAAGACGACGGGGATGTTATGCGAAAGCACCGAGCCGAAGATCGTCCCGAAGTAGCCGACGTTGTCGTACACCTGCCCGAACGCGCCGCGCAGCACGGTGTTGGGGTGTACCTGGTACGCGAACCCGAACCGCCCGCCCAGGTCCTTCAGGTCGACGGCCGCGCCGCCGTTGGTGCCGTAGGCCCCCACGCCCGCGATGCGGATAATGCCCGCGTTCAGGTCGGTGAAGCCGCCTGCCCGCGGCGTGTTCACAGTCTCCGGGAAGATGATGTCCCAGCGTACGCCCAGGTTCAGGGTCAGCTTCGGGGTCGCGCGCCAGTCGTCCTGCAGGTAGAACCCGCCGCGCTTCTGCCTGCTCGAGGCGGACTGGTTGTACACATCGAAGCGCTGGAACCGGTCGACTTGGCCGAAAAGGATCGAAGCGATGCCGAGACCGGGGTTGAAGGCCCCGTTGGGCCCCGGTGTAGCCGTGCTGCCCTGGCCGAAGCTCAACAGCCCCGCGCGGTTGTTGTCGCTCGCGTTGCGCAGGTTGAGCGCGTAGCGGATGTCCCCGCCGAACCGGATCGAGTGCTTCCCGGCGATGCGGGTCCAGTTGTTCGCGAGCTGGAAGACCTGCTCGCTCTCGGTCAGCGGGCAGTTGCAGCCCTGCGTACCGAAGTTCGAAACTGTGCCGTCCTCGACGTTGAAGGTAGCGTTGCCGGAGGTGTCCGGTGAGCCGGTGTTCAGGTTGGGCAGGCCGATGGCCGCGGCCGGGGCCGTCCCGTTATCGAGCTTGTTTTCGGACACATGGTAGGCGAGGAAGCCGAACCGCGCATCGGTGAGCAGGTTCGAGCTGAACGCGTAGTCCAGGCCGACGGCGGCGTTCTGGTTCTGCACGTTGTCGGTGCCGGTGGTGTTGCCGATGCCGAAGCCGGAGCCGCCCGCCGCGCCGAACACAGCCGGGCCGAACAAGCGGTAGTTCGCGTAGTCGTAGCGTCCGAAGGCGTGCACGGTCGGGGTGATCTGGGCGTCCAGCCGCACATCGGCTTGGTCGCCGTTATTGGTCCCGCTGCCCGAGGCCGTGTAGTTGTTCACGGTGCCGTTGCTGGTCCCCGTCGCGTTCGGGGCGGGCAGCTGGGCCAACAGCGCCCGGCCCTGCGGGGTGATCGCGGCCGCTGGGATGGCATTGGCCGGCGTCGGGACGCCGTTCACGGAAACGTTGGCCACCCCGTATTGGCTCAGGTCGCACAGCCCTACACCGCTCAGGCAGGTGCTGCGCACCAGCGCCGTGGGCACGTTTTGCCGCAGACTGTTGCCGATCTTCTGGCGCGTCCCCTGGTAGTCGAGGAAGAAGAACGCGCGGTCCTTGATTACCGGCCCGCTCAGCGACCCGCCGAACTGGTTGTACAGGGACGGCGGCAGGAGCTTGCCGGTCACCGGGTCGGGCTGGAACTGGGTAAACGGGTCGCGCGCCTGCTGGGCATCGCTGCGCCGGAACTCGAACGCATCGCCGTGCCACTGGTTGCCGCCGGACTTGGTGGAGCCGATGACGAAGCCGCCCACCGCGCCGCCGTACTCCGCCGGGTAGTTGGAGGAGAGCACCTGCAGGTCCTGGATGGAGTCGAGCGTGGGGTTGATCACCACGATGCCCAGCACCGGCTCGCGGTCGTCGGTGCCGTCGAGCAGCCAGCCTTCGGTGCCGTAGTTCGACCCGTTCAGCGAGGTGGAAACGGTGCCCTGAGGGTTTTCCGTCCCGGAGATCGAGAAGCTGCCGCGCTGCGCGCCGGGGGTCAGCAGGGTGAACTGCGTGAAGTTGCGGTTGATGCTCGGCACGCTCTGCAGCTGCCGGTTATCGAGCGTTTGCTCCACGTTGGCCTGGTCCACCTGGAGGATCGGCGCGGCCGAGGTCACGGTCACGTTGGTGGTGCCGCCGCCCGCAGTCGCCAGAGTCAGGTTTACCTCGGGGGCGGCATTGACCGTGACGACCACGTTCGTGTTTTCGGCCGGCTCGAAGGTGCCGGACGTCGCTTTGACACTGTAGGTATCCGGCACGAGCCGGCTGGCGGAGTACTCGCCCGCCTCGTTGGTCTGGACTGTCCGGCTGGTGCCCTTGGCCGTGTCGGTGATGGTGACGGTTGCGCCGGGCACGACCGCGCCGGTCGCGTCGGTAACGGTGCCGAGAATGGAGCCATACACGCCCTGGGCCAGGGCGCCGGGGTGGGCGGCGAGCAGCGCGACCGCCAAGGGGGCGGCGATGCGGAATGGGTGAGTCTTCATGCGTGGGTCTCCGGGAAAGGCCCCGCGCGCGCGGCGGGCGGGGGAGG
>CAXTTW010000002.1:0-6217 GCA_964247255.1 uncultured Acidobacteriaceae bacterium | reverse complement strand
GCATACTCCGGTTGCCCCTCCGTTGGCGACTCGCGCAATGGCATTTCCACTAACGAGGCCCGCCGCAAAGTATGATTGGTTCACCGATGCCGCCCGCTAAGCAGCAGTCCCGCCGCTCGTTCGACGCCACGCTCGACAGCGCGAAGCGGACCATGGTTCTCTCGGAGATCGTGCTGCTTGCCATCGATTCGTTCCGCGCCAGCAAGGTGCGCTTCGCGCTCACGGCGCTTGGCATGGTCATCGGCGCGGCTTCGCTCATCTTCGTGGTCACCATAGGGCTCACCGGCAAGCAGTACATCCTGGGGCTGCTTGAAAGTATTGGGACCAACATGGTGTCAATCGATTACTCCGGCGGGGCCAGCGGCGGGGTCAACAACTACCAGAGCGACTGGCTTACCCGCGATGACGTGGACGCGATCAAGGAGCAGGTGCCGGCGGTGCAGTACGCCTCGCCACTGCTCGAGATGCACGACCGCATCTCGATCCACGGGGCTGAGAAGCAGCTGCTGATCCTCGGTGTGGTGCCGGAGTACCAGTCCATCCGCAACCTCAAGGTCTTGGCCGGGCGCTTCTTCGACGACGAAGACGAGACCTCGCACTCGCATGCCGCGGTGGTCACCATGAATTTTGCGATCGCCATGTTCGGGTCTGAAGAAGCGGCTATCAACCAGACCTTCTCGTTGTCCGGCATCCCGTTCACCATCGTCGGCACCTTCAAGGAGAGCGTGGACACCTTCGGCGAGTCCGAAATCGCCGACCAGACCATCCTGATCCCATATTCGGTCGGCCGGTACTTCTCCGGCACCGACCAGCTCAAGCAGATTTACGTGACAGTGCGCGACCGCACCAACGTGGAAGAAGCGGCCAAGCAGATCATCGCCGTGGTGCAAAAGCGCCACCTGCCCAACTCGGTGTACACCTTCTCGACCCTGACCCAGTTGCTCACCACCGCCGACGAGATTACCAACGCGCTCACCGTGGTGCTGCTGCTGGTTTCGACCGTGACGCTGGCGGTGGGCGGGGTCGGCATCATGAACATCATGCTGGCTACGGTGCGCTCGCGCATCCGCGAGATCGGCATCCGCAAGGCGCTCGGCGCGACCTCGCGGGAGATCAAGCTGCAGTTTTTGATCGAGGCGGTGTTTATCTCGCTGTCGGGCGGTTTGATCGGGACCCTGCTGGGCCTGGCGCTGCCGCTTTCGGTGCGTGTCTTTACCGACTATGCGATCCCCATCTCGCCCTGGTCGGTGGTCATCGCGCTGGTCACCTCGACGGCGGTCGGTGTCGTCTTCGGCACGCTGCCGGCCAACCGCGCCGCGCAGCTGGACCCGGTCGAATCGCTCAAATACGAGTAGGGGCCCTGCTAGACTTGGACTGATACCCCTTTCAAGAGACAGGAAGACCCCGAAGCGTGCCCCACTCCGACATCCGCAACGTCGCTATCATCGCCCACGTCGACCACGGTAAGACCCCCCTGGTCGCCGCCCTGCTCCGCCAGTCCGGCACTTTTCGTGAGAATGAGGCACTGACCGACCGCGTCATGGACTCAAACGACCTGGAGCGTGAGCGCGGCATCACCATCCTCGCCAAGTCGACCGCGATCTTCTATAAGGATTCGAAGATCAACATCGTGGACACCCCGGGCCATGCCGACTTCGGCGGCGAGGTGGAGCGCGCGCTGAAGATGGTCGACGCAGTGGTGCTTCTTGTCGACGCGTCCGAAGGCCCCCTGCCGCAGACCCGCTACGTTCTGTCAAAGGCGCTCGAGGCGAAGCTGCCGCCGATCCTGGTCATCAACAAAATCGACCGGCCCGACGCGCGCCCGCAGGAGGTTTTAAACGAAGTGTACGACCTGTTCATCGACCTGGACGCGGCCGAGGACCAGCTGGACTTTCCCGTTCTCTACACAAATGGCAAGCTGGGCCTGGCGTCGGACTCCGCCGAGAAGATGGGCGAGAACCTCCAGCCGCTGTTTGAGGCAATCCTGAAGACCGCCGCTCCCGCGCCGGGCGACAAGGACGGCACGCTGCAGATCCTTGTTACCAACCTCGATTACTCAGACTACCTGGGCCGCCTCGCGGTCGCGCGGGTCTTCAACGGTACGCTTAGGACCGGCGAGGAAGTGCTGGTCTCGAAGCGCGACGGCTCGCTCGAAAAGGTCAAGATCACCAAGCTGTTCACCTACTCCGGCCTGAAACGGGTCGACACCGAGCAAACCGAGCTCGGCGACATCATCGCTATCGCGGGCATCCCGGGCATTACGATCGGCGAGTCGTTCGTCAGCGTGGACAACCCGAAACCACTCCCTTTAATCGTCATCGACGAGCCGACGATCGCCATGCAGATGTCGGTGAACAACTCCCCGATGGCCGGCCGCGAAGGGCAGTTCGTTACCTCTCGAAATATCAAGGAGCGGCTCGAGAAAGAGCTGCTGACCAATGTGTCGATCCGCGTCGAAGATACGGGCTCGCCCGAGACGTTCAAGGTCCTCGGACGCGGCGAGCTCCAGCTATCGATCCTGCTCGAAATGATGCGCCGCGAAGGCTTCGAAATGATGGTAGGCCGCCCGGAGATCGTCACCAAGCGCGTCGACGGCCACCTGATGGAGCCGGTCGAGCACCTGACCATCGACATCCCGGACAACTTCGTCGGGACCGTGATTGAACGGCTGGGGCCGCGCAAGGGCGAGATGGTCAAAATGGCCTCGCATGGCTATGGGCGCACCCGAATGGAGTTCAAGGTGCCCTCGCGCGGGTTGATCGGGCTCCGGTCGGAGATGCTGACCGAAACCCGCGGAACCATCATCATGAACTCGATCTTCGAGGGCTACATGCCGTACCAGGGCGAAATTCCGCAGAGGCCCTCGGGCGCGCTGATCTCGGACCGCTCCGGCCCGACGACCACCTACGCGCTGAACGGCTTGCAGGACCGCGGCGTGTTGTTCGTCACCTCCGGTGTCGAGGTGTACGAGGGCATGATCGTCGGTGAACACTCGCGCGACAACGACCTGGACGTGAACGTCGTTCGCGAAAAGAAGCTGACGAATATGAGAGCTTCGTCCGCCGACGAAGCTCTCCGCTTAGTTCCGCACAAGGCCATGAACCTGGAGCAGGCGATTGAGTTCATCGCCGAGGACGAGCTGGTCGAGGTGACGCCGAAGTCGCTGCGCCTGCGCAAGAAGGTCCTCCAGGCCAACCGCCGGCCTCGCCGCAACGCCGCTCCGGTGGCGTAAGCGCTCCTTTGGCCCGGCTCGCGGGCCGGGCATCCCGCATTCCTGAAAAGTCAGAGCATGGCCCAACAGCCCGACCTGTTCACCCCGAACCCGAAGCAGGCCCCTCAACCCGCCGGGCGCCCGGTGCGCTTCCTGGCACGGACCGAGGCGCTGGTGCGTGTGGTGGTGCGCCTGTACCTGGGCCTGCTGGTGACGGCGCTGCCTTGGCTGAGCGTGTGGGCGCAGAATAATTTGTGGACCTACAACCCGGCCTTGGTCGTTCTGGCTGAAAGCGGCTTCGTGCGCGGGCTGGTTTCCGGGCTGGGTCTATTGAACATCTGGCTAGCCGTCGAGGATGCCCGGACCGCGCGCGAGCTGTTCTAGGCTGATCGGCTTTCGGCCTTAGTTCGGATGCGGTCGCTGTGTCTTGATGGAGCGCGTCGTCCACGGCAGCCGCGACCTGGCCGGCATCGCGTGGCACGAACGAGTTCCGGCTTTAGGTGGACAGCAGCTCCGTCCGCAATTCGATCCCGCCGGACCGCCTCGTCGCCGACAGCTCTTCGACCAGATCTTCCAAACGCATCTGCGCCCGCTGGCTTAGGGCGGGGAAGTGCAGACCAAACTCCCGGTCCGACCGCACCGCCTTGACCAGGCCCATGACCCGAAACGGCAGCCCGTTCACGGTAAAGGCGAGCTCAACCCGTGCCTCATGGGCCAGCGGCTGCGGGCCGCGCAGCACCAGCAGGCACCCTGTCCTGCTCAGGTTGACGACTCTGGCCGGGCAGGGCGCACTATCGGCCGTCAGGTAGACCTCCGCCGCCCCCGAGCAGCGCAGCCGCCGGTGCCGCCTCAGCTCCGTTCCCATGATCATTGGCCGGTCACCTCCCCATCGCCGCACTTTCGGCTCGCGTCAAGGAGCTTATCGGCTCCGAGCGGCAAACCATGAGTCGCGCGGCTCGGCTTGCGAATGGAAGACGGGGCTGTGTACACCTGGGATGAGCGCAAGCGGGCGGCGAATCTGGAAAAGCACAAGCTCGACTTCGAAGACGCGGCGGTCGTCTATGAAAATCCGAACAAGGCTACGTACGCGATCATGCGAAAGGGTGAAAGGCGCAAGATGGATGGAGCTTTGGTCGAGGTCGACGGAGACGTACTGGCCCTGGTGTATGTGGAGCGAGAAGGCAACGTGCGGTGCATCTCGTTCCGATTCGCGTCGCGCAAGGAGAGGAGAGTCTATGCTGAAGGAAAAGGTGAAGAGCCAATCCGATTGGGCCAAGGCTAGGCGCAATTTCGAGGAAAACCTGCCGATCCCCTACGACCCCGAAGACGGCCCCTACGACCCCAACGATGAGGAAGCCACCGAAGCCTGGCTCTCCGAGGCCACGGTCACCTTCGGCCTGAAGAAAGCCCCGGAGACCAGTCCGGTCACCCTCCACCTCTCCGCGGACGTGCTCGACCACTACCGCGCCATGGGCGAGGGCTGGGAAGCCGAGATCGACCGCACCCTGCGCGCGGCCATGCAGGCGTAAGCCACGGTACCGAAGTACCGTAAGCAGCGACATTTTCTCGCCGCCGTCATGCCCCATTCATAGTGCAGTGGAACCATGGCCGCAGCGGGAGGCGAGACTATGGGCAGTCTGCGGCGAATTTCCTACCTTTGGCAGGACGAGCAGGTCACCGAGGACGCGCTGACCGGCGTGTCCCTGCACAGCCATACCAACCGGTCCAAGGAAACCCTGGACTTTATCGCGCTGCTGGGCGAGCGCATCCGCTGGCTCGACCCCGTCGTCAAGCGAGTGGAGCGCCGGGCCCAGCGCAGGCACCGGGTCGCGGTGGACTACGCGCGCAGCTACTGGACGCCACCTCTGACCCCGAAGCTCGCCTTTGACCTCGAAAGCGAGCAGATCGTGAAGCTCGGGCTCAAGCCGCTCGTCTCGCTGACCGACCATGACGACATGGAAGCTCCCATGCTGCTGCGCACGGTTGCCTCCGCCCGCCACATCCCGGTTTCTGTCGAGTGGTCCGTGCCCTTCGGAGGCAATCAGAGCTTCCACATCGGCGTGCATAACCTGCCGAGCGAAAGCGGCCAGACCTGGATGGACCGCTTCGCCGCCTTCACTGCCGGTCCGGCGGATGAGCGTGAACTGACCGCCATGCTCGCCGAGCTCCACGCGCTGCCCAATGTCCTGCTCGTCTTCAACCACCCCATGTGGGACATGTACCTGATCGGCCGGGAACGGTACCGGGCACTGGTCAAACGATTTTTGGAGCAAAACGGCGAGTATCTGCACGCGCTCGAGCTGAACGGCCTGCGCGAATGGGGCGAGAACCGCGAGGTCCGGCGCTTGGCAAAGGAGACCGGGCGGCTGCTGATCGCGGGCGGCGACCGGCACGGCATGGAGCCGAACGCGAACATCAACCTGACCGATGCGGCGACCTTTACAGAGTTCGTGCACGAGATCCGCTACGAGGGCCGCAGCCATGTGCTGTTCCTGCCGCAGTACGCCGAGCCGTTCAAGCACCGGGTGCTGCGGTCCACCCTCGACGTGATCCGCGACTACCCCGAGTTTCCGCAGGGGTCGCGCCGCTGGGACGAGCGCGTGTGGCACCCGGGGCCGGATGGCACCATGGTGCCCATCGCCGAGCTGTGGCCGCGCGAGGCGGCCCCGGTGTATATCCGGGCCCTGCTGGCCGGGGTGCGCGGGCTAGGTACCCGGCCCGTCTCGCGTGGGCTGCGCAAGGCCTGGGCGGACCGCGCCGCGCTGCGCTATGCCCTCGGCGAGTGAAGCGGTCCGGTATCCTGAGCCGGTGACGGGCACCCCGCCGAGAGTCGCTTTCTTCCCCGACGCGTACGAGGAGGTCAACGGCGTGGCGGCGATCGCCCGGCCCCAGTCGGCGCAAGCCCAATAGGCCTCAGCGCAGCCCCAACAGCTTGTGCGTCTGGAGCTACAGCCGCCAGCGCGGTCGCTCCATCACCAGCGACATCGCCGCGGCGCGGTTGGCGTC
>CAXTTW010000001.1:0-31020 GCA_964247255.1 uncultured Acidobacteriaceae bacterium | reverse complement strand
GAAGTTACCAGGGACCTCGTCTTCACCCTGGGCTACATCGGGTTCTCCGGGCAGAACCTCCGGTCTTCGCTGCAAAACATCAACAACATCCCGTTCTCGGCGTTTGCGTATGGCGACCACCTGAACCGCGACACCATCTCAGCCGGCAACCCGGCGGACGGCGTGGCCGCGCCCTACCCTAGCTTCAACGGGCAGCTACAGCGCGCGCTGCGGCCGTTCCCGCAGTACGACTTCATCGCGTCCGACTGCTGCCTCCAGAACGTCGGTCACTCTTCCTACAACGCGCTGGTCGCCTCGCTCAACCGGCAGTTTCGCAATGGGCTCAACCTGCAAACCGCCTTTACCTGGCAGCGCAACCTGACCGACGCGGACTCGGCGCTGCCCAACGTGAACGTGCCGAATGGCCTGGTGCAGGTGCAAAACACCATCGACCATCGTCAGGAGAAAGCGGTATCCATCCAGAACATTCCGCTCACCTTCGTGGGCAGCTACTTGTACCAGCTGCCGTTCGGCAAAGGCCGTACATTCTTTAATGGCGGTGGGATCAAGGATTTGCTGATTGGCGGGTGGGAGATTGGCGGCGTGCAGCGCTACCAAAGTGGCGTGCCCGTCTCCTTCGCGGGGGCCAGCGGCATCCCCGGCTACGAGAACGCGATCCGCTACAGCCACGGCCCGGCATCGCTGGCCAACCCGGCCTATAACCGCAACAAGCTGAGCGCGAACTCATTCACCGGCACCCGCTGGTTCGGGGCCGACTACGACCCAACCTCGACCGCGGCGGGCTTTACCGGCAACCTGAACCAAGCGGCGTTCGTCGATAAAAATGACGTACGGACCGGCTACCGCGCGCAAACCGCGCCGAATAGCGGCGTGTCCTATGACCCGTTCACGCTCGGCTCGGGTATCCCGCGCGTGACGGAAGAGGTCACCGGACCAAACTTCTACTCCGAGGATTTCTCGCTCCTGAAGAACTTCACAATTAAGGAATCAAGGGCCTTCCAGCTCAAGGTGGAGGCGATCGACGCCTTCAACCGGCACAACTTCACCACGCCGAACACGGACCCGCGCAGCGCCACGTTCGGCATCCCGCAGCCGGGCTCGACAAGCCTGGGACCGCGCAATCTGCAGATCACGGGGCGGTTCAGCTTCTGAAAGATGTGTGGCTTCGGATCAGAAAACAAGCAAGGGTCACCCGGAGCGCAGCCAAGGACCTGCTTTCCGCGTTTGCCGCCTGTAAAAGCAGGTCTCAGGCTGATCTCTTCGAAAGAGGAAGAGCTGTTTTGCGCAACTTAAGCCTCGCTTCCGCTGCTCTCGGCGGCTTGGCCGCGCTCGCGCAGGATGCGCCTGCGCCCGAGCTGCGGCGCACGCTCGATGCCGGGTCGGCTGCGGTTCGCGAAGGGCGGCTGAACGATGCGCTCCGGCTGTTTACGGAAGCCACCCGGGAGGCACCCTCGTTCAGCGGAGCATTCCTCGGCCTGGGCCTGACAGAGCTTCGCCTGGGGCAGACGGTGGATGCCGAGGCCGCCCTCCGGCACGCGCTGGCTCTGGACCCGCGTACGCCGGGGGGACACCTGTTTCTGGGTATCGCCGAGTCGCAGGGCGGCGACGCCGACGCCGGCGCGGCCGACTTGCGGCAGGAGCTGGCGGCGCAGCCAGACAACGTGGAAGCACTGACTTGGCTGGGCATCGTGGAGCTGGGCGCGAACCGCCCGGAGCTGGCGGCACCGCCCCTGGGCCGGGCGGTGTCGCTGGCCCCGAACGACGGTCAGCTGCTGTACTACCAGGGCCGGGCGCACTCGCTCATGGCGGAGCAGGCGTACCGGGCGCTGTACCGGCTCGACCCGGACTCGGCACTGGTCCATCGAGCGCTGGGCGAGAGCCTGTCGGCCTCGGGCCAGCCGGAAAAGGCGGTTGCGGAGTTCGAAGCGGCCTTGAAGAAGCAGCCCGGCAACGCGGACCTGCTTGAGGCGCTCGGAGACGAGGACCAGAAGCTGAGCCGGTTCGACGCGGCGCTGGCGGCTTACCGGGAGGAGCTGAAGCTGAACCCGCGCAGCGCCGTGGCTCTGTACAACGCGGGCAAGATCGCGGTGGAGCGGGGCAAGGCGTCCGAAGGGGTGCCGCTGCTGCGGCAGGCGGCCGAGGCCCACGCGAGCCCGGCCCCGACGAGCTTTTACCTGGGCTGGGGCTTGGCGGAGCTGGGGCAGGACGCTGAGGCGGAGCGCGCGCTCCAAGCCTCGCTCGCGGCCGCGCCGACCCCGTTTATTGCACAAAGCGCTTGGTTCCAGCTGGGGCGGCTGTACGCGCGCGCGGGCCGGAAGGCGGAAGCGGACAAGGCTTTCGCTGAGGTGCGGCGGCTGAAGAACAGTTCTTCCCTCGAGACTCCGCATCCATGAGAGAAAGCGTCTGGAACAGAAATCGTCTGGGTCCAGGCAGGCAGGAGAGCGCCTTTCCATGACCGCAGTCTCTATCTTCCTCGTCGGTCTGCTGGTCGGCAACGAGTTTGCCGTCGCGGTCTTCGTGCATCCGGCGCTTTGCCGTCTTCCGGACAAGGCGCACGCGTCGGGCGCGAGTGGGCTGGCGCGGATTCTCGGGCGCGCCATGCCTTTCTGGTACGCCGTGTGCCTGGTTTTCCTCCTGGCGGAAACCTTCCAGCTGCGGCACACCGCCGCGCTTCGGCTGCTCCTCGGCGCTTCCGTTCTCTGGGCTGCGACCATCCTCGTGACGATCGGAGTGCTCGTACCCATCAGCAACCGGATCGCCGCGCTACTTCCGGACCGTCTTCCGGCGAGTTGGAAAGCGGACCGCCGGCGCTGGGACAACCTGCATCGCGTGCGCGTCGTGCTTTTGGCAGCGGCTTTCGCCCTTCTGCTCGCCGCGACCGTTCGATCCTGACAAGCTAGGCAGACTACTTCGCCGGCGGGCCCGGCGGCTCCTTGATATGCAGCTCGCGGTCGGCTTTCACGTCCGTCAGCGTTTGCACCGTGCCGCTGGGCCAATGCACCTCGACCGTTTCGGCCGATGTATCCGGCCCCAGACCGAAGTGCGCGCGTTTGTCATTGGAAGATAAGTAGCTGCCGGCGGTATTGACGGTGGTGATCTGGCGGGAGTGCGCGCTGGTGAGCCGGATCTCCGCGCCGATGCCATCGCGGTTGGACCTCGTGCCTTCGAGCGTGAAGGTCAGCCAGTGATTGCCGTTCGCGGTCTCGTTGTGCAGCACATGCGCCGGGCCGCCGTTTTCGGTGACAATCGCATCCAGGCGGCCATCGTTGTCCAGGTCGCCGACCGCCAGACCCCGGCCCACCCAAGTTTTCTGGAACACGGGCCCAGCCGCGGCGGAAACGTCCTCGAAAGCATGGCCTGTGTTGCGGGCCAGCAGCATCGGCTCCCGATAGTGGATCTGCGGGGAGTTGAGCTCGATCGTGTCCAGGTCGTGCCCTTGCGCGACAAGCAAATCCTTGAAGCCATCGTTGTCGTAGTCGAGAAAGCGGATGCCCCAGCCGGAGTGCAGCAGCGTCATGCGGGCGAAGCCGGACAAATAGGAGTCATAGGCGAAGCTGCCGTCGGCGTTGTTCTTATAGAGAGCGTAGCGCTGGTTCGCCAAGTCTGTGATGACGAGGTCCGGGTAGCCGTCGTTGTCATAGTCCTGGAAGTCGATACCCATGCCGGCATAGGTGCGCCCATCCCCGTCCACCGCGACCTCGGCGGGCAGGCCTACCTCCTCAAACGTGCCACCCCCTTTGTTGCGGTAAAGAAACTCGAGCATGGAGTCGTTAGCGATGGCGATGTCGACCTTGCCGTCCCGGTCGAAGTCGGCCAGCGCCAAGCCGAGCCCCTTGCCGGGCTTGGCTAAACCGCTCTTCGCGGTTATGTCACTGAATTTGCCTCTTCCGTCGTTGTGGAAGACGAGCGGCGAGACGGCGGGGAAAATGTCCGGGTGGCAGTAGGCGCGGTAGCCTTCGCGGTGCTCGCCGCACCACACGTCGTTGAAGTTCCAGTCCACGTAGCGCAGCACGACGAGGTCGAGCAATCCGTCGTTGTCGAGATCGACCCAGGCCGCGGAAGTGGACCAGCCGCTCCCGCCCGTGCCCGAGGCGGCGGTGACGTCGGTGAAGGTCCCGTTGCCGTTATTGCGGTACAGACGGTTGCCGCCGTACGCGGTCACGTACAGGTCCTCGAAGCCGTCGTTGTTGTAGTCCGCCGCCGCGATGCCCATGCCGTAGCCGGTGCCCTGGAGCCCGGCACGTTCGGTCACGTCCTCGAAGCTGCCATCGGCTTTCTGGTGGTAGAGGCGGTTCCAATCGCGCGGGCCGGCTTTTTGGGGAATGGTTCCGGGAGCCGTCGGGTCGGCGAGGGGCGCTCCGTTGACGAAAAAGACATCGAGCCGCCCGTCGTTGTCGTAGTCGAACAGGGCCACGCCGGAGCCCATTGTCTCCATCAGGTACTTCTTCGAGGTGTGTGAGGCGACCGCGTTGAAGTGAATCGCCGCTTGGTCGGTTGTTTCCGCGAAACCGCCCGCGGCTGTTTGGGCCCGCGCGCCGCAAACAAAGGCGGCGAGCAGCAGCAGGCTGAGTTGGACGTTGCGCAAACCTGACCTCGGGGAGCGGAGCGTGCCGCAGCTCCGCTCCTACTGTTGTCGCTTGCGGGGCACGGCTTCGTCAACCAGCCCGCGACTGCCGCGCGCGCGTCTGATTCCATTTCGGGAAACGGTTCCATTTTGGGCCTCGGGTGAACATTTCGGGGCAAGTTCCTGGTCTCGGGGACCGGGCTGCCGATACATACTCCAGCCATGCAACCCTTCTCCTTTGCTCCGCTGCCGGTGTTTGTGCGCCGTTTGCTTTTCTTCCCCGTCCTGTTTGTCTCGCTATGCCTGCTGGGCGGCTGCGGCACCGTGCCGATGACCGGTCAGATGACCGCCAACACTTCCGGCTCAACTGCATCCGGTCCAGGAGCCTCGGGGCAAGTGCCCAGCTCCGCCCCGGCCGGCACTGCGCCGAGTTCCGCCCCCAGCCCGCTCGCCTTCCCAGCCGGCTTTATGCCGTCCGTCAAGACCTATGGCGCGGTCGGCGATGGTGTGACGGACGACACGGCGGCTATCCAGGCGGCGCTGGCGGACGGGCGAGGCGATGCCTCGCTCGACTACTACGGCCGGCCGAAGGCTTTGTACTTTCCACCCGGAACCTACCTTGTGCACGACACCCTGCGCTGGACCGGATGCTGCGTGACGCTTCAGGGCGCGGGCGCGTCGTCCTCGGTGATCCGCCTGGCTCCGGGCTCGTCCGGCTTCGGAGACCCGAACGTGCCCAAGCCCCTGATCCTGACCCCGAACGGCAACCAATCTTTCCACCAGAATCTTTGGGATCTCGGCCTGTCGATCGGTACGGGCAATGCTGGGGCAGTCGGGCTCAGCTACATCGCCAACAACACCGGCGCCGTGCACAATGTGTCCATAGCCAGCGAGGACGGCAAAGGCACGACCGGCATCGACCTGACCCGGCAGTACGCCGGGCCGCTGCTGATACGGAACACCAAAGTGACAGGCTTCGACACGGGCATCGCGCTCGCGAATGCCGAGTATGGCGTGACCATGGAAGCAATTACCCTGAGCGGCCAAAATGTGACCGGCATCCACAACGTGAACCAGCCCCTGAGCGTGCGCGGGCTGGTCAGCAACAACCAGGTTCCCGCGCTTACAAACCAGGGCGGCCTGCTGGTCCTGCTCGATGCCACGCTTACCGGCGGCCTCGCCACCAATGCAGCCATCCAGACGAACACCTCGGCTTACCTGCGCAACGTGAGCACGGGCGGCTATTCCGGCGCGGTGCGGAACACGAGCTCCTCCGCCTCGCAAATTGGACCGGCCAGCATCGGCGAGCAACTCGTCGGCGTGGCGCAAACCCTCTCGGGCACGGCAAATGGGGGCAGCCTCAAGCTGCCTGTCTCGGAAACGCCGTCTTTCGCGAGCACCGACCTGTCGGACTGGGCCGCGTTTACCCCCCGGTCCTATGGGGACACCGCGGGCCTGCAGCCCGCGCTCAACTCCGGCAAGCACACCGTCTACTTCCCGTTCGGGTCGTACTTCTCCTATGCTGAGGCAGCGGTGACCGTGCCCGACTCAGTGGACCGGATCGTCGGCTTTTCCTCGGTCGTCAATGGCAGCAGCAACGGGGCCAACGGCGGCGGCATCCGCTTCGTGGTCACGAGCGATAGCCCCGATCCGCTGATCCTTGAGCAGTTCGGGTACGGCCTCAAGATCGAGCATCGCGGCAGCCGTCCCGTGGTCGTCAAGGACGCGCGCCTGACCTACACGAGCGTGCCCGGCGCGGGCGACCTATACCTGGAGGACGTGGAGGCGATCGGCCTCACCATCCAGACGGGCCAACACGTATGGGCACGGCAGCTGAACGACGAGAGCGCCGGCACCAAGGTGACCAACGGAGGGATTGCGTGGATTCTCGGCATCAAGACCGAGCGCGGCGGCACGGTCATCGACACACTGCCCGGGGCGAGCACGGAGCTGCTAGGCGGCCTCGTCTATCCGGCGACCGCCGTCAATGCTTCCGACGTGGCTTTTCGCTCGAGTGATGCGCAAGCCTCGTACATCTACACGCAGTCGGCCTACTGCACCAACTGTGGCTACAGCACGCAGATCGAGGAGACCCGAGCGGGCGTGGACCGGCGCATCCCAGCGAACCCGAGCGCCGGCTTTCGCATGCCGCTCTTCGTCGGCTATCAGTAACGTATCCAAGGTGTACGCGACGTGTTACTCCTAAACGAAGGAAGGAACACGTCGCATGCGCATTTTGGTCGCGCACAACCGCTACCAGCAGGGTGGCGGGGAGGACAACGTGGCCGCGGCGGAAACCGCGTTGCTGCGTGTTCACGGCCACTCGGTCGAGGAGCTCGGGCTCGACAACGACCACATCCGGGGTGCTGGGGCCAAGGCCGCTGCCGCCGTCGGCTCCTTGTACTCGCTGCGCGGCAAAAGTCTGGTCGCGGATGCAATCGCGCGTTTCCGGCCCGACATTGTCCACGTTCATAACTTCTTTCCGTCCTTTTCACCCTCGATCTTTCGAGCGTGCCGGGCGGCGGGCGTTCCGGCTGTACACACGCTGCATAACTTCCGCGTCGTTTGCGCGGGGGCCACTTTGTTCCGCGGCGGGCGCGTCTGCGAGGATTGCCTGACGGATCGCTCCCTCCTTCCCGGCGTTCTGCATGGTTGCTACCGGGGCAGCCGGGCGGGGTCGGCTATCAGCGGGCTCGGCATGGCCTTGCACGAGCAGCTCGGGACATGGGAGGAAAGCGTCTCGACATACGTCGCCCTTACGGAGTTCGCCGCCGCGAAGCTCAGCGTCCAGCGCATTCCACGCGGCAAGATCGTGGTGAAGCCCAACTTCACCGCCGATCATGGCATCGGGGCGGGTGACGGCGACTACGCCGTCTTCGCGGGACGGCTCAGCCCCGAGAAGGGCCTGGCTACGCTGATCGAAGCCGACGCAGGCGGCAGGCTCGGGATGGACGTCGTCATCCTGGGCGATGGCCCAATGCTGGAGCGGGTCCAGAAAGCGTCGGAACGGCCGGGCAGCAGGCTCAAGCCGAAGGGCCGGCAAACGCATGCGCAAATCCTCGAAGCGATGCGGCACGCGCGCGTCTTGGTCCTGCCCTCGCTCTGGTACGAAGGGCTGCCGCTCGTGCTCCTGGAAGCTTTCTCGCTGGGGCTGCCGGTGCTCGGGGCCGGGCACGGCGGCATCGCGGAGCTAGTCGAGCCTGGAAGGACGGGCATGCTGTTCGAGCCGGGGAACGCTCGCGCGCTCACCGAAGGACTCGCCTTCTTCGCGCAGGAAAGGCGCGCGATGCGGGCGGAGGCGCGAGCCTGCTACGAGGAGCGCTACACGCCCGAGGTGAACTACCTTCAGCTTTCCGCGCTTTACACCAAAGTAATGGCGGGAACGGAAAATTTCTTGGCTCCGGCCGCGCGTCACGGCTAATCTTGGCTTGCTGCCGGGCGAAGCTCCCTTGTCCGACTGCGCTTCCCCTTCTGCCCACATGCGCTGATTCAGTCGAGCGAAGACTCGACCTGCACGATTGGGAATATCAATTGGACGGCACATTGGCTTGAGGGACGGGCAGAGCATGGTGGACGAGCAAATGGGACGAGAGCGCGCGGCGCGGCCCGCATCGGGGAGTTTTGGCGCTGTCCGCAGTTTCCCTGCACAGCACGCGCTCTCTCTGGAGATGGCCGGGGCAGAACCTTATGAGAACCTGCACGACCTGCTCGATGTGCTGCGAAGGCGCTGGCGCACGGTCGGTGTGTGCGCGGCAGCTTGCCTGAGTCTGGGTGTGCTCGCCTGCTGCGTGCTCACGCCGAAATACACTGCGACCGCGGCCCTTGAGGTGAACCGGGACAGCGGCACAACCGCCGGCGCATTCCCCTCCGAGGCGGACAGCCTGCCGGAGGATGTCAAAACCGAAGTCGAAACTGACACCAGCGTGCTCCAGTCGAGCGGGCTGGCGCTGGAAGTCATCGACCGGCTGCACCTTGAGCGGAGCGCGCCCTTCAGCCGCGTCCACGTCAAGGCCGAGGCCGGACAGCCCCTGGAGCGGGCACCGAAAACCCGCGATGCCTACCTGCACCTGTTCGGGAAAGCGCTCAGGGTCAGCTCCGTGCCGGAAAGCCGTTTAGTCAACGTCGCCTTCCAGAGCCCCGACCCCGCGGTCGCAGCCACGGTGGCGAATACCCTCGCGGAGACGTTCATCGCCGACACGCTGGGCCGCAGGCTGCATTCGAACGAAACGGCCTCGTTCTGGATCGGGCGCGAACTGACTACTCTGCGCGACCGGGTCCGCGACTCCGAGCAGGCCCTCGCCGACTTCGAGCACAGGACCGGGCTGGCCGGCATTGACGTGCAATCCTCCCAAGGCGGCGGCCAGAGCGGGCTGCCCACCCAGGCGCATAATGCGGTGCTCGACCGGCTGAACGCGTTGAACGGGGAGCTGACGGCCGCGGAGGCAAACCGCATCTCCGCGGAAACGGTGTACAAGCTGACCGAAAGCCAGGATCCGGAGGTGGTCCTGGGCCTCGGCGCGATGAACGCGGGCGCGGGCGGTGTTTCACAGGCAGGCGGGCTCGAGCTGCTGCGCAGTCTTCGCTCACAGCAGGCCTCGCTGAAACTGGAATTGGCCGATTTCGAAACGCGCTTCGGCCCGCAGAACCCTAAGCTGGTGCAGCTCCGGAGCCAAACTTCAGCGCTTGAAGTGGAGCTCCAGGCGGAGATGAGCCGCCTGCGCACGCGCGCCGAAAACGATTTCCACTATGCAGCAAGCAACGAAGCCGCCCTGCGCGGCCAGCTCGCGCGGCAGCAGAAGCTGGCCGACCGCTTCACCGACGATGCCGTGCAGCTCCAGGTGCTCGCGCAGGAAGCCTTGTCGAACCGGACCCTTTACCAAAGCCTCTACTCGCAGCTCAACCAGGCAAACGTCGCCGCGGGCATTCACGCGACCCGGCTCGATGTTGTCGATCGCGCGCTCGTTCCGGGCTCACCATCCTCGCCGAACTACCTCGTTCTTCTCGCGGCTTCGCTGGGCTTCGGCGTGGTGCTCGGGGCGACGCTCGCCTTCATTCAGCAGAGCTCGGACCAGTCGGTCCGCATGGCGCGGGACGTCGAGAATACGGTGCACATCCCCGTCATCTCGCAGCTTCCGGCGCTGCCCGAGGCGGGCGGTACGGCCAACATCCTCGATGCGCCCCGCTCGCCGTTCGCGGAGGCCTGCCGGTCGCTGTGCACCGGCGTGGCGGGCCTGCTCGGCTCGGGCAGCGAACCGCGGGTGCTGCTCATCGGCAGCCCTGTTTCGGGTGACGGCAAGTCGACGGTCGCCTTCAATCTGGCCGCCGCGATGGCGCAGCGCGGCGAGCGCGTCCTGCTTATCGACGGCAACCTTCGCCATCCAGGTCTGCGGGCGTTCCTGCCGGAGGCCGATGCGGGCGGCCTGAGCGCGGCGCTCACGTCCGGGCAGTCGCTGGCCGCTCATACCTTCACCCATCCGCGCCTGCCCGGCTTTTCCATCCTGAACGCGGGCCGCACGCCGGATCTGCCCGCCGAACTGTTCAGCTCGCCCGCCTTCGACCGGCTGCTCGGCGAAGCACGAGAAAGCTACCGCTGGACGGTGATCGACAGCCCGCCCATGCTTCCGTACACCGACGCCGCGATCATGGCGGAGAAGGTGGACGGGGTTGTGGCAGTGCTCCGCTCGGGGGTAACCTCGCGCGAGGCGCTCAAAACCTACACGCAGCTGCTGCTCCGAACCCGCGCGCCGCTGCTCGGCTTTGCCTTGAACTGTACCGACGCCCAGACGTCTCTGGCCCTCCAGCCCTCGACGGATCGCTCACTCTCGGGAGCCACCCTCCATGTGTAAGCTCCTCCTCGCCGTGTTCGCGGCCGCGGCCGCCCCTGTCCTCGCTCAAACGCAGCCGCTCACCCGGGAGTTCTCCCCCGTCGCCGATACCGGCTCCCACGCGAACCGCAGCATGGCGCGGACCGGCACGGCAACGGCCGCGGCGCTGGTTCCGGAGGATTTCGCGAACCTCGTCGTCCAGCCCGGGTTTCTGCTCGACTTGGCCGTCTACGACATGCCGGAAATCTCGAGTCAGCTGCGCGTCGACCATGCGGGCGATATAGCCGTGCCGCTTTCGGGCACGGTCCACGTCGCCGGGCTCACCCTGCCTGAGGCGCGGGAGCGCATCGAGCAAAAGCTGGTCAGCTCGGGTATTTTGCTGCACCCGAAAACCAACCTGGACGTGCTGCAGTACGCGGGCAGCAGCGTCACCATCCTGGGCGAGGTGCAAACCCCCGGACGGCTCCCCTTACTCGCGCCGCACTCGCTCGACGACGTGCTGGCAATGGCGGGGGGCGAGTCGCAGCTCGCCGGGGGCACGGTCGAAATATCGCACCCGCACGACGGCGCGGCGGCAAAGCGCGTCGTGCACTACGACCGCAAGCGCAGCGCGGGCCAGGATGTGGAAATCCAGCCGGGGGATACCGTCGTGGTCCCGCGCGCGGGCATCGTCTACGTGCTCGGAGGGGTCCACCGTCCGGGCGGCTACCTGCTCCAGGAGGACGGGACGCTTGACGTGGCCGGCGCGATCTCGGTTGCCTCCGGAACCACGATGGATGCGTCCATCGGCTCCATGCGCATCATTCGCAAGAGTACCGATGGCTCACTGACCAGCTTGCCTGTCGCCTACCGTAAGATCACCGAGGGCCGCGAGCAACCAGCGGCGCTGCACGACGGCGACATCTTGTACGTGCCCATTAGCAAGATCAAGTCGGTGCTGTCGGCCGGCATCGCTTCGTCTGCTTCCTCGGCCCTCATCTATTCGGTGCGATGAGAGCAGACCTCGCGCCCTCGGTTGCACGCAGGAGGTACCCCCTGCGGTACTGGATGCTGGTGGTCTGCTCGGTTGGCATCCCGAACGTAGTCAAGTTCGACAGCTCCGGCCTGACGCACAACGCGGGCTTGTTCAACGCGTCATCGATCGGGGCCATCGCGCTTTCGCTCACCTTCGCATACCTCTTGTTCGTCATGCACCTGCTCCGAGGCGAGCCGCTGATGCCTCGGCCCATCAGGTGGGACGCGGCGCTCTGGCTGCCTCTGCTGGCCGGCCTGGTCCTCGCGACCCTGCTGGGGCCCGGCAACCGGCTCGCCCCGGGGTCGCACACCGACTTCTTTGTCAGCAGCTACAGGCTTTTCGAGTGGGTCACCGCGTTCGTGCTTGCGCTTTCTTTGTACGCGCGCGAGCCCGAAGCGAGCGGCAGAGACATGCTGATCCGCATCATCGGCACCAGCTGCTGGACCAACATTCTCCTGGTCTGGTGCGTGCTCCCGGTCTGGCCTTCGCAGGTCTACGGCGACCCCATGGATGGCGCGGAGACCACGCGAAGGCTCGGCGGCCTTCTCATTCACCCCATCGGGCTTGGGCTGTACTCGGAGATCGGCTTTTTCTACTGCTTCCTGTTTTCGCGCGGCTGGCGCAAGTGGGGCGGCTGCGGCCTGGCCCTGCTCACCCTGGCGCTGACCTACGCGCGGGCGGAGGAGGGGGCGTTCGTGCTCACCTTCTTTCTGTACGTGCTAGTGCTCTCCAAGCGGGTCACGACCCGGGCGGCCGGTTTCGCGGTCTGCGCCGTTGCCGGGGCGGGCGGAGCGGTTTTTCATGAGCGCGTGCTTGCCTACGCGGGCCGGGGCCATGGTTTAAGCAACATCACCACGCTCTCAGAGCGCACCTATGTGTGGCAGGCTGCGATGCAGGCTCTCGTTCTGCGCCCGTGGCTCGGCTATGGCTACGTGAACGGGCCCAAGAACGCCCTGCGCGAGCAGTGGCGGTTCGCGCACTGGATTCCGCCGCACTGCCACAACGAGTTGCTCCAGGCGGCCGTTTCGGGGGGCATCCTGGCCGGCCTTCTGGTGCTCGCGATTTACCTAAAAACGCTCGTAAAGGCCGCACGGCACGCCTTTCGGAGCAGCCAGGATGCTTTCCTTCTCGTCGTCTTCCTGCAATTGATGATCCTTTCGCTGGGCGAGCCGATTCTGACCAACCCCATCTCGCGCGCGGGCGCGGTTTTTCTGCTTGTCTCTTTCGCGATCACGGCGCGCCCACCGAAGCGGGCCCGCTTTGCCCTTTCGGCAACTCGCGCCGCGTCCACGGAGCGGGAGCTCGCCCATGCCTAAACTCGGTCCAGCGCTGCTCTGCCCCCTGCTGGTCGTTACCACGCTGGCATCTGGGCAAACGGCCGCGAAAACCTTCGAAATCGACGCTGCGGCGGCGCAAACGCCGGTGCCGGCCGGCTACTTCGCCATGAACCTCGCCGGAGCCGCCTGGCAGCACCCCTGGCCGGCGGTGGCCACGCGCGAGGTGCGCCTCTTCGATGCGGCCTGGTACCACCTTGAACCGAGCAGAGGCACCTGGGACTTCACGCATCTGGACAAGGACGTCGAGGAGGCCCAGCAGCACCACGCGGATCTCGACCTTGTGCTGGAAGCGCCGCCGACCTGGGCAAGCCGGCGCCCGGACGAAGCCAACCCTTACCCCTGGCAGCCCGCCGGAGTGCGCGCTGAAGCGGCACGCCTCGAAGACTGGGCGGAGTACGTGCGCGCCGTCGCGATCCGCTACAAGGGCAAGGTCCACACCTACGAGCTTTGGAACGAGCCGAACCAGAAAGACTCCTACTCCGGCGATCTGGCCGCCCTGGCCGCCATGGCGCGGGAAGCCTACCGGACACTCAAGGAGGTCGACCCAAGCATAACGGTGATTTCGCCCTCGCCCTCGCCCAGCAAAGGCGTTGAGTATCTCGGGAGCTTTCTCAACGCGGGCGGCGGCGGCTCGTTCGACGTGCTTGGCTTCCACTTCTATGACAACCTGAGCGACCCCCACACCCACCCCGAGGGCGTTTTGGGGACAGCGCGGGCGCTGCGCGACTTGCTCGCGGCGAATGGGCAGACCGGCAAGCCGGTCTGGAACACTGAATCCGGCTACTACATCCACTCGGACCCTGGCGCGGCCGCGCAGATCGGCAACTATCCCTCCGGTGTTCACGTATTGGGCCAGGACGAAGCCGCGGCGGCGGTGGCGCGATCGTACCTGGCGGGCTGGGCGGCGGGCATCGGGCGGTTCTACTGGTATGCCTGGGCCGAACCGCAGTACGCCTTCGTCGACGACGGAGGCACGCGCCCGAAGAAAGCCACTCAAGCCTTCAGCACCGTCGAGCGCTGGATCACGGGCATGCGCTACGGGAGCCTCACGCGCTCGGCCGACAGCGTATGGACGCTCACTCTTTCGACCCCGGCGAGAAAGACGGAGCATATCGTCTGGACCAGCGTGGATCCGGCAGCCCTGGCGATTCCACCTGACTGGCACGCGACCCGGCTCGAAGATTTGACCGGCAAGGAGGAAACGTTCGGGACTGCCCCGGTCGCGATCGGGCCGATGCCGGTGCTCGTGCGTTAGTGCCCGAGCAGGCCGGCGAACAGTTCCACCAACTGCCGGCCGGCCTTTTCGGGTGAGAACCGCTCTTCGTAGCGGGCGCGCGCTTCCCTGCTCGCGGCACTCCAGCGAGTCTCGTCCATCAGCAGCGCCTGGAGCTTGTCCGCGCCATCCTCGACCGAGCCGAGATCCCAGAACGCGCCCGTCGTTTCGTCGATAAGCTCCGGAATGCCGCCTACCCGCGCCGCCACGACAGGGATGCCCGCCGCCAGAGCTTCAATGAGCGCCACCGGGCAGTTTTCGAGCTCCGCGGCATGGGCCAGAATGCGGTGACGCCCCAGCCAACCAGAGGCATTTCGCACGTTTCCGGCAAAGTGGGCGTGCGCGGACAAGCCGAGATCCCGAGCCAGCCGTTCGAGCTTCGCCTGATCCTCACCCCCGCCCAGAAACGTCGCGGTACAAGGGAAGCCGCGCCGGTGCAGCTCCGCGAGTACGCGCAAGGTGTAGGCCTGGTTCTTACGCGGCTCCAATGTGCCGATGGACAAGATGTCCGCCGCGCGCGCCTGCGGATCGGCCCGTGGCGGCTGGACGAAGTTCGGGATCACGGACGAGGGCACGCGGGCCGCGGCCGGGATCCTTCGCTCGATGCGCCCCCGCATGTACTGCGACACGTACACCAGCGCATCAACCTGGGGCAGGATGGTGCGCTCCAGCGCTTCAATGAACCGGAAGACGCGCCCGTTCGCGGGAATGTCCCCGCGCACGGCCCACTCGGAGGCTTGCGAGTCGTTGAAGTGCACCACCAGCACGACTTTGTCGCGACCGGGATGGCGCAGTTCGAGCGCGGCCTGCGCCGACAAGGGATCCTGCGCGTAGAGGATAGCGGGCGCGCTGCCCGGAACGAGCGCCCGTCGCAGCGCCTTGCGCAGGTAAAGATTGTGCCCCTCGCGGTACCACCAAATCGCGGCTTGCCGGCTGAAGGGGCGCAACCCGTGGCGAAGCGCGAACGCCGGGGTGCGCAGCGCGGCTGGCCCGCTGAAAGGGGTCAGAAGCTTCGCGTCCCAGCGGTCCTGCGCGAGTAGATCGCGGACGGCAAGCGCATGCACCTGGCCGCCGCTGAAGCCGTGCTCGCGCATCTGCGAGAGGACGATGCAGCGGCCGGCGTTCGCGCGAGCCTGCGCCGCCGCGGGCCAGGCGAGCACCGCGCTCATGGGACAAGCTCCCGCGCGGGCACGCCGACCGGCGCCAGGTCCGGGTGGTTCGCGAGCCAGGTTTCCGCGTAGGCGCCTAGCTTGCCGTAGCTGTTGTCGAACCAGCGAACTTCCCGCCCCAACAGCAGTCCGAGCAGCATGGCGTGGAGACGGTTCGTGTAGATGACGCGCGGGCGGGACAGCATGGCGATCCCGCTGCGGACCAAGTTGTCGCGCACCCGCTACCAGGGCGGCGCGACGTCGACCGGTCGGCCCAGCTTGCGGGTCCGAAGGACGAAGCGCGACAGGAGGGCGCAGGCCAAGCGATCGCCCCGGCGCATGCCATCGTCCCAGTCCACGCCTTTCCCTTCGTGCCCGGCGATCGCCTCGGGGATGCCCGCGCCCTCCGGGTCGCGCCGGAAAAAGTAGAGTGCCGGGTCGACCGGCTCGATCGGGTCGGCGCGGAGGCCGGAGTAAAGCTGATGCGCCATATCCGGCATCAGGTGGGTGCGCTCGACGCCGCACTTCCGCAGAGCCTCCAACGAGCGGGTGTCGCGGACGAAGAGCGTCAGGTCCGGGTGCGTCCTGAAAAGCCGGCAGCGGTCCTCACGTATTTGGTCGTTCGCGAAGTACACGGTTTGAGGCATCTGCACGACCTGGTTGCGCGGAAACTGCCGTATGACGCCGGCCATGGCGTCCAGGTGCTCGGGGTACAGGTCGCCGAGGTTGCCGCCGCCATGGAAGACGAAGACGTCGCCCGGATCGACGTCGCGCAAGACCGTGGGCAGGTCGTGGAGGTTGTAGCGCCGCTTGACCGCGATGCGGTGGCGCTCAAAGAACGCCTCCGTGCCCTGGTTGATGAGCAGGTCGCCGATGTTGCGGTGGATCGGGTAGTCGATGTAGATGACGCGGGAGCCCGGCCTGAGCACCTCCGCGATCCCGTCGAGTTTGGCTTCGAGGGCGTGCATCGCCTGTTGTGCTTCGGTCATGGTCAGGCCTTTCTGGATCGGGAGCATTGGGCGCGGCTCGCGCCCGAGCAAGCGCAGATAGAGCCTCTCGCCATAAGCCGCGCGATTGGACCAGGTGTGCTCGCGCGCGGCCTTGAGCGCGGCCTCGGACATGCGCGAGCGGGCGTCGGCGGGCGTCTTCGCATAGGTTTCCACGGCTGCGGCCAAATCCTGCACGACCTGCTGCTTTGTATGGACGGGCACCTTGATGGCTGCGGACACTGGAACGAAGTCGCGGGCCCCGCTGGCATCGAGGCAGACGATCGGCAGCCCGCAGGCCATGGCCTCAAGCAGTTGCGCGCCGAAGGAATCGCGCAGGCTCGTGAACAGGAGCGCGTCGTGGTTGAGATAGGCCGCGCGCACCTCCTCCCAGGGCACGCGGCTGCCGGTCCAGAGCACCCGGTCCTCCAGGCCGCGCTCGCGAAACATCGCCCGCACCGTGCTCTCGTCCATGCCGCTGCCGAGGATGGTGAGGGTGAACGGGACTTCGCCCTTGACCCGCGCGAGGGCGTCGAGCGCGAGTGGAAGGCCTTTGCGCGGGAGCAGACGGCCGACCCATAGAAGACGCAAGGGGCCGGATGGCGCGTCGAAGCGGCGGGGCTCGTCGGCGTAAAAGCTCGCGGGCAGGCCCGCGTCGAGGAACAGCTCCGCATCTGGGCAACCGAGGGAGCGAAAAACCCCGAGCGTCTCGAGGTTGGTCCCAAGGAGCGCCTTGGCGGCCCGGTACGCCCGGCGGTGCAGGGGCGAAAACCGGAGCAGGCGCACGGTGAGGGTGCGCCATCGCTCCTTGACCTGACTTCTGCCGAAATAGGGCAGCAGCGAAGGGTGCGCGGTGTTGCCGCCGCCCACCGGGCCGAAGACGACCGGCAGCCCGAGCCGGCCTAGCAGGGTCGGCACGTGGACGCTGCCGAAGGTGACATGGTGGACGAGGTCGAAGCGCTCGTGCGCCATGAGCCTCTGGGCTGCCCGGAGCGCGGCCCGCTGCCACAGGATGTAGCGCAAAGCGCCGGAGCGCGCCGGCAGGGAGGGCCGGGCCCGGACAAAGGTGAAGCGGACGGAGATTTCGGGATGCTCGCGCAGGTAAGCCTCGATCGCGGGTTGTGCGCCCTGCTCCGCGAGTACGTGGACGGCCATGCCGCGCTCGGCCAGGTGCACGGCCCAGTTCCACCCGTTGCCGGGCTCGGTGCCGTAGTTGGGCGCGCAGGCATAGGCCGAAAGAAGGATGCGCAGCAAGGGCGGCCTCAGGAGGGGTACGGCGCCGCTTCGCCGAGGGTGAGGGTACGCCGGCTGAGCCGCCGCATGCGCTGCACGAAGGCGGACGCGAGAATCGCTTGAAAGAGCAGGTTGACGACGATCATCCCGACAAGCGATCCGTACAAGCCGAGCCTGCGTGAAAACGGTCCCGCGAGCATGACGGAAAACGCGATGAGAACCGGGTAGGACCAGAAGATGGGCGATGTGTATTCGAGCGCGACAAGCCCCGCGCGCAAAGGCCCGGACAGGAAGATGACCAGATACAAAAGCGCGTACAAACGCAGCACGGAGCCGTAGGCCGCGTACTTGGACCCGTAGGCTAGCTGCAGCCAGAACTCCGGAGCCGCCGCGATAACGATCGCAAACGCGAGCGTAAGCGTACCCCAGCGCCGGACCACGAACCGGATATAGCGAAGCAGGGCTTCGCCGCCGCCCTTATGCATCTGACGCGCAGCCTCGGCGGGGACGACGTTGTCGAGCCCGAGAAACCAGACATGGGCGACCGCGACGATGTTTTGCGTCGCGCGCAGGGCAGCCGCGGCGGGCGCGCCGTAGTACACCGGGGCGGCTATCAGGAACAGGTTGCCCGCGCCCCAGGACATAAACGCCGACGGCGCGAGCCAGCGGGCCATGGTCCAGTGGCGCCGCGCTACCTCTGCGATGGAAGCCCGGCCGATCGTGAACGGGCTGTACTGCCGCGCGCACACAACAAAGCCCGCCAGCGAGGTGGCGGCGATGACCCACAGCATGCTCGCGATGGACACGTGCGGGTTACGGCAAATCCAATAGAGAAACGGCAGCTGCGTCAGGTAACTGACAGCGTCGCTCTTGAGAGCGAGTTTGCTTCGCCCGACAACGAAGAAGTAGCGGCGAATGAAGTCTTGCAGCAGGTACGCGAAGGTGGCACCCGCCAGCGGCCAGGCAAGGCCGCCGACACGCCAGCCCGGGAAGAACCGGGCAGCCAGCCAAATCCCGCCCAGAACGATGCAAGCGGCGAGAACGGCAAAGACAACCTCCTGCATGAGGACCGCGCCGTAGTAGGCGGGCCGCGCGGCCTCCTCCTGCTTCGGCCCGATGCTCACCATGGGCGTCACGACGAAGGCATATTGAAGGCTATTGGCGAAAAGAACAACCATCCAGGCCAGCGCAAACACCCCGTACTCGCGCAAGCCGAGTTCCCGGGCGAGCAGGACGTTGGTCGCGAAGTTGGCCCCGCTGACCAGGGCCTGGTCGAGCAGGGCAACGGGCGCGCGGCCGTTCGTAAGCCGGGCTGCGGGTCTGCCGATGCGGTCGATCCATGGCGGTTTGGGCAAGGTCATAGGCGGGAAACGAGTTGAGCGTAGCACGGTGCGTGGCGCTGGCAGCCACTTATTCGCGGACCACCCGTTACCTAAGTACCGGTGTAAGTCTTGCGGATCGGTGCTATGTTCGGCTGGTCGAGCGGGCGTAAGTCGGCGAAGGAGCGGCGATGGAACAATCCGGGCACGTCAACATCCTGGGCGTGGGCATCGATGCGATGTCGATGGACGCCGCCGTGCGCCGCACCGAAGCGCTGCTCGCGGCGGGCAAGCCGGGCTACGTGTGCGTCACGGGCGTCCACGGCATCATCGAGGCGCAGAAAGACCCCGCGTTTCGCGCCATCTTGAACGGCTCCGCCATGACGACGCCGGACGGCATGCCGACCGTTTGGATCGGCCGTGCACGCGGACACACTGAGATGGAGCGAGTGTACGGACCGGATTACATGCTGGCGGTGTGCGCGGACGGGGTCGCGCGGGGCTGCCGGCACTTCCTGTACGGCGGCCGGGAAGGTGTCGCGGAGCAGATGCGGGCTTCGCTCGAACGGCGCATCGCGGGCATCCGGATCGTAGGCACGTACACGCCGCCATTTCGCCCGCTTACGGGTGAGGAGCAGCAGGCAGTGGAGCGGCAGGTGCGTGCGAGCCGGGCCGACATCCTGTGGTGCGGGCTGAGCACGCCCAAGCAGGAGCGCTTCATGGCAGCACAGCAGGGCAGGCTGCCGGTGACGCTGATGGTGGGGGTCGGGGCTGCGTTCGACATCCTGAGCGGGCGCACGCAGGATGCGCCGGGTTGGATCAAGGGGTCCGGTTTGCAGTGGCTGTACCGCCTGGCGCAGGAGCCGCGCAGGCTTTGGCGAAGGTATTCGACGATCGTGCCGCAATTCTTGTGGCTGGTGCTGCTGGAAACGCTGGGTCTGCGCCGCTTGCGTACTGAGTGAGCCGGGGCTTGCGCCAGGCGGGCAATCGAGCGGGAGGGGGGTAGAACGGATGGCGACGACGGTGCAACATGGGGAGCTCTTCCCTGCCTTGGCGAAGGAGCGGGCGGGAAGGCAGCGGGTGCCGCTGCTTGCGACCATGTGCGTCGCCATGCTACTCGACCTGCTCTGCGTGGGGGCCGGCGTGCTCGCGGGACGGGAATGCTTCGCGCTCTACCACGGAACGGCGGTCTGGCCCGGCCATCCCGACCTTTTGCTCGCGATCTGCTTCGAGTACTGGCTCGTTTTCGTCTTTCTGGCGCGGGCGCACAAGCTCTACGACCTTTCGCACTCGATGCTGCAGGTGCGGACGACGGAAAACCTGCTCAGAATCTCATGTTTTTGCCTGATCCTGGTCTATGCGGAACTGTTCCTGACCCACGCCGTCGTGCCCAGGCTCCCGTTCTGCGCGGGCTGGCTGCTGACCGTTTTTCTTATGCTGGTGACCAAGCACCTGGGGCGGGGCTGGCTGGGGCGCGTCCACGCGCGAAGCGGGCCGGAGCGCAGGGTGCTCATCCTCGGCACCGGCAGCGACGCGCGGCGCATTTTCTCCTACCTGCGCAGCTCGCGCCACCTTGGGCTGCGGCCGGTGGGCTTCGTGAACGAAGGCGAGCCGACCGCGCTTACCTCTATCTACAGCCATGACTACACGCACCGCTGGCACGCGCCCGTGCACCATATGCGGGTCAGCGCGGAGCTTCTGCGAGAGATGGGGGTGGCCGAAGTCTTCCTGGCCGACCCGAGTCTGTCGCGGGAGAGAACGGCAGAGCTGGCCGGCGTCCTCGGCCAAATCGGGGTGGAGCTGTCGGCTTTGGGCGGCGAGCAGGTGGCAGCCGAGGCGCAAAGGCCGACCCTGCGGCATCTGGACGGGATGCCGGTGGTGTCCTACGCGAGAAGCGAGGCGGAGCGGCCTGTGTACGAGTTGGTGAAAAGGGGGCTGGACGTGCTGGCCGCGGCGGTTTTGCTGGTTACGGCAGCGCCCGTCATGGCACTCATCGCGGCGATGGTGCGTGGCACCTCGCAAGGGCCTGTGCTGTTTCAACAAGAGCGGGTAGGGCGGCGCGGCAGACCTTTCAACATCTATAAGTTCCGTAGTATGTACACGACCGCGCCCAAGTACGGACGTTCGCCCGAAGACGCCCGCGATCCTCGGATCACACCGGTCGGACGGGTCCTGCGGAAAACCAGCCTCGATGAGCTGCCACAGCTTTGGAACGTGCTGAGGGGGGAGATGACGCTGGTAGGCCCCCGCCCGGAGATGCCCTATCTCGTCGCTGGATATACCCCGTCCGAACGGCGGCGCCTGCAAGTCCCGCAGGGGTTGACGGGGCTCTGGCAGCTGAGCGCGGACCGGAAGTACTCGATCCACCAGAGTTTGGAGTACGACGCGTATTACGTCGAGAACAGGGGATTTTTCCTGGATCTGGCGATCCTGGTCCATACGATTCTGTTCGCGGTGAAGGGGATCTGAGAGCCGCTTCCGTTCCTTCGCCGGGCCTTGTTGAGCCTCGTCGATCGGGGATGGAAGGGCGGATGCAGGCCGCGTCTTCGCGGTAGGAGAACACCTCGGCGACCGGAGCACGCTGCTGGTCGGTGCGCTTTTCGCGTTCGAGGTGCAGCGTGCGCATGACCCAGATGCCGCCCTGATCCTGGTTTATGAGGGAGGTGAGACGCCGGACGTCCGACACCCTGGCATTTTTATACAGGGAATATGAAAGACTGCGGCTTGACAGCACTCCCCAGCGAAAGGGGAAGTATGCCGGTGGCTCGACGCTTGTCGAGCTCGGGAGCTGAGAATTGCACTTCCGGAGAAAGTTGGACCGGGCCCGCCTGGGTGGAAGGGCAGGGTGGATCCCCTGCCCTGTGCGGGTCCCTCAGTCGCCGGCGAGGGCGGGTTCGCAGGTTTGTTGATGGCGAAGTTGGGCGGCGTAAGCGGCGAGTTCGGCTTCTATCTTGTCAGTCGCGATGCGGCGCTGGATGATGTCCTCGCGGTAGCGGCGGAGAAAGTAGTCGATGGTTTCAACCCGGATGCGGATGGAACCGGAGGGTTTGTTTTCGTCGAGGTCCTTGAAGGAGAAATAGGGAGTGCCGGAGCCTTCGATAATGCCTTCGATGACGCCGTAGATGGGGGCGTCGTGGCCGCACTTGAAGCTCGACATTTCCAAGGCGACTAAATTAGGGTGGCGGGCGGTGAACTTGGCGGCCCAGACTTTGTGATTGGTGGAGGTGGAGTAGCGGTTCTTCCAGACATCGGCGATGTCGAGCGGGTGCTGGATAATACCGGCGCGGACTTCGTCGCCGAAGAGCCGGTCGAGGAGGTCGGGGTCGCGGGGGAGGGTGGATTGAGAAAAGATGGGATAGCCGAGCTTTTGGAACTCTTCGAGGATTTCGTGGTTGAGGCCGGGGTCGTGGTGGTAGACCCTGCCCAGCATGACGATGCCGATGCGGTCTTCGCGCTCCAGCTTGTCTAAGGTCGCGCGGGCGTCTTTGAGGATTTTCGCTTCGCAGGATTTGAGGGCTGCGTAACCCGCTTCGATGGCGCGGATGTTTTCTTCGCGGGACAGACCTAAGTGGGGGGCCCAGGCTCCGAACATCTGCTCGGCGCAGATGCGCTCGTCGCGGGTGTTGAGGATGGGGTCGAGGTAAGTCATGTTGTTTTCGGCGAAGATATCAGACTCTTTGGTGAAGGCGGCTTTGACGGCATTGGGCGTGGCGGTAACCGTCGGGCAGGCGTTGGAGCCGGTGAGGTTGACCAAGGGGGTATGGAGGACGTCGTACATAGGGAAGAAAATGGCGTTCAGCGGTTTCTTCGAGTGGTGGAGGGAAAGCAGGTTGTAAACGTGGGCGATGCCGATCTTGGAGGGATAGCAAGGGTCGATCGCGCCGCGGCTCGCGCCGGCGCGGTAGAGCTCCGGCGTGGTGTAGTCAGAGTAAACGATGTTTTCGCTGACTAAGCCGAGGGCGGCGAAGTAGGCGTTAAAGAAAGGGGCGTATTCGTAGGTGTTGAGCAGGCGCGGGAGGCCGATGCGGAAGTTCTTTCGATTGCCGATAAGTTGAGCGCGGGTCTTGGTCACCTGGCTGACAAAAAGGCCCTTGGTGGACGGGGCTTGGTCGGCCACAACTTCAACTTTGCGATGGCGGAACACGTCGTGGGCGGCGATGTCGACGTAATTGGGGTTCTTGGCCATGATGGCGTCGAGGCCGGACTTGATGTCCTTCATGTCGGCGATGTCTTCGACGGTGCCTTTCTCGCAGGTGGCAATGATGAGGCGCTGCTCGCCGATCTTGAGGGGGACCTTTGTCTTCTTATCCTGGAACTCGGTCGGCTTGGGCATCTGGAGAAAGGTGCCGGAGTTGGCGGACTTAATCAGGATGAGTGGTTCGACTTTGGATGTGAGGGACAGCTTCGAGCTTTCGGTGGAGCAGGAACCGCCGATAGCGTCTAAGTTGGCCTCTATCTTCTCGAGGCTCGGGAGGACGGGGGCGGTGATGGTGGTTTCGGCGTGCTTGTGGGTGCCGTCGGCGTGGGCGGTTTGCTCGACGATCATTTTGGCGCCATTGACGTCGACGTCGATAAAGGTGCGCAGGCAGTTGTTTTTGCAAAAGTAGCAGCGGGTATCTTCGTTGCGCGTCGTTTTGTAGCGGATATTCGCGACGGCTTCCAGCCCGACAAAGGTGGTGGAGCGGCCGTTTTTCCACAATCGCAAAGACTCCTGCGCCGCGCCGATGGCGCCGGACTCGCCGCAGTGCTCATGGATGATGATGGTGGGTTCCTTGCCGGATGAGGCGAAGGACTGGCGGATGAAGTCGACCTCCGCCTTAACGACGGCGAGGTTGTTTTGCGTCCCGCCCTGGAGGACGAAGCGGGTACCGAGGGCGGCAAGGTTGGGGATGGAGGCCACGTAGAGGAAGACGTTCTTGGGAAGGACGGCGGCGAGGCCGGCGAGGATTTCCTCGGAGCGCCAGCCCTGGCGCTGGAAATTGACGATGTCGGACTGCATGAAGACGGCGCAGCCGTAGCCGAAGACGGGCATGGACTTGGCGGAGAAGGCGAGGTCGGAGTACTGCTCGACCTTGAGCCCGAAGCCTTCGACGGTGGACTGGAGGAAGTAGCCGTTGCCAGCGGAGCACTGGGTGTTGAGTTTGAAATCCTTGACGCGGCCGTCCTTGAGGACGATGAGCTTGATGTCCTGGCCGCCGACGTCGACGATGACGTGGGGGTCCGAGTAGAACTTAAGGGCGGACTCGGTGTGGGCAACAGTTTCGACCAGGGCGACGTCGGCCGAGAGGACGTCGCGGAGGATGTCCTTGGCGTAGCCGGTGGTGCCGACGCCGAGGACTTCTAAGCTGGCGCCGGCGTCCTCGACCTGCTTGCGGAGGCCGGCGAACATCTCGATAGTGTCCTGGATGGGGTTGCCGTTGGAGAGCTGGTAGACCTTGCAGAGAATGTCGCCCTGCTCGTCTAGCAGGACTGCTTTCGTCGAGGTCGACCCGCCGTCGATGCCGACGAAGCCGCGCACGGTGGTGCCGGGCTGGAAAGGTTTCGGGAGAAACTTCTTTCTTGCGTACTGCTGTTTGAATAGTGTGAGCTCGTCGGGGGCTTCGACGAGGCCCTTGCCGCCGGCCTCGGCTTTCTCAGCGGCGCGGCCAAACTCGATGTAGTACTTGAGCTCTTCCGTCCCCTTATAACGGCCGATGGCAGCGTCTTCGTCGCGGCCGAACGCGACGGCACCGAGGGCGGCGAAGTACTGGGAGTTTTCAGGGACTTTGATGAGGTCTTTCGGATCCATCCCCTCGGGGATCTCGACCTTGCGCTCCTTCCACATGCGGGGGATGTTGGCTTGCCAGGCCTCGCGCATGCCGCGGATAAAGCCGTTCGGCCCGCCGAGGAGCAGCACGTGGGGGCGGAGGGTGTGACCGCGGGTGAGGACGGAGAGGTTTTGCAGGACGATCGCCTCGAAGAGGGAGGCCATGAGCTCGTCGGGTGGGGTGCCAGTTTTCTGCAGGCCGTTGATGTCGGTTTCGGCGAAGACGCCGCACTTGCCGGCGACCTTATGCAGCTTGACGTTGTCGTAGGCGAGGGCGGAGAGCTCGCTCGCCGGGATGCGGAGCTTGGCGTTGATCTTGTCGATGACCGCGCCGGTGCCGCCCGCGCACTTGTCGTTCATGGAGGGAATTTTCTTCTTGCGTCCAGTGTCGGCGTCGTCCTTGAAGACGATGATCTTGGCGTCCTGGCCGCCGAGCTCGATGACGGAGTACACCTCGGGGTGGAGTTTCTCGACGGCGAGGGAGACGGCGTGAACCTCCTGCACGAACTTGGCGCCGAGAAAGTCGGCGAGGTTGCCGCCGCCGGACCCGGTAACGAACAGGCGCGTGTTGCCGGGCGTGATGCCGACCTCCTTTGCCATGCGGTCGAGGAACTCGAGGACCTTTTCGGGCTGGCGCGTGTCGTGGCGCTGGTAGTCGTGCCACAGGGTGTGGTCGGTGGCGGCGTCGACGACGATGGCCTTGACGGTGGTGGAGCCGACGTCGAGTCCTACGAGGAATTGGGGCATGGAGGGTCCTCCTATGGCTAGAGCGGGGCTGAGGAGGGAACGCACATCCTGAACGCGGGATGTGCGTCCCCTCTCTGTACGCGGTTCTTACAAGCAGGCCGCCGTGCGCAGGCGCGCGCGTTTCCACGCGCTCTCCTCCTTGCGCATGCGCTCGTCCAGGTGGAGGGCGAACTGCGCGGCAGTGCCTGCGATACCCGGCGCGTGTGGGAACTTGTAGAGCGCGCGGCGGGTTTCAGGGTGCGCTTGCGTGTAGGCGCGAAGCTCGTCCAGGGTCCGTCCGGTCTTCTGGAGGACCGAGTCGAACTCCGCGCGGGCCTTGGCCTTCGCTTCGGCAAGCGACATTTGCACGCGGGAGTGGGCATTGACCTCGCCCTCTCCGGAGGTCTCGATGGGCAGAAAAATCATGTCCTTGAACTGGTTGACGACGCGGGACTGGACCCCATCGGACTGCGAGGAAGGCATGCAGCCGAAGGGCTTGAGCGCGAGCACCATGTGGCACAGATGGTTAACGGTGTAGTAAATGTTCTTGCCGACCTCCATGTGGCCTTCGCCGCCGCGCGCGAGTTGGTGGTAGAAGGGGTGGGCGAGGCCGGCGAGCTCCGCCTGCGGAATGAGGTGGTGGGTCAGCCCGCCGAGGTGCTTGATGGTGCGGTGGTAGAAGTAGGTCCACATGGTGGAGCCGACGGAGAGGCCGGCGGTCTTCTTAAACAGCCCGAAGCCGTTGCGGGCGCGCTTTTTTACCTCGAACCACTTCACTTCCTTGTCGACCTTTTCGCCGTGAAAGCGGGCGCGGGCGCCTTCCTTGGCGACGTACATCATGTAATCGATCCAGGTCGCGATCGGCTCGACGACCACCTGCGCACCTTCGCGCTCCAGGAAGGCGAACATGTTGAAGTTTCCGTCTCCCTCGGTGGTCTGAGCCCAAAACTCCCCCGTGATCTTGATGACGGGTTTGACACGGAGGCGGTCGACCTCGATGGCGTCGATCGAGTCGCGGCAGGCGTGCAGGGCGTCGACATACTGCTTGCCGTAAAGATTGTGGGCGACCTTGCCGAGGGTGCAGAGAGTGCCGGTGACTTTAGGCCTCTTCTCGAGTGTGGGCTTGAGCCACTTAGGGGCGGCCTCGTCAATGTGCCAGCGTTTGCGCTCGCGCAGAGTGCTCGTCATCAGCCTCACGGCATCTCCGATGACTTTGTCGGTCTCGCCCTTGTTCACCTCGTAGGGCCTGACCTGGTAGACCATGTCGTTGATGACGTCGCCCAGGTTGAGGGCGTTGAGCATGCCCATGCCGAAGTCGACGGAGAACTTGAGGCCGGGCTCGCCGGAGGCCGCCTTGATGCCGTCGGTCTGCTGGAACAGCAGCACCCGGAAGCCGTCGAAGCCGGCGTTTCCGAGGGCGAAGCGGTACTCGGCTTCGTACATGCCGAAGCGGCAGGGGCCGCAGGAGCCCGCGGTGAAGAAGACGTAGTTCTCGATGATCTGTTGGCGGGTCAGCCCGTCGCGCTCCAACTTTTGCAGGTACTGGACCAGGTTGCCGACGGTAAAGTAAGTCGGGTTGCACTGCCCGTTGTTGCCGAACTCCTTGCCTGCCTGAAAATCGGAGACATTCGGGGTCGGGATGTTCATGCACTTGTAGCCCGAGCCGTGGAAGACGGACTTGATCATCTCCTCGTGCTTCCAGGTAAGGCCGCCGAACAAGATGGTGGTGGTGTCGCGTTCGTGCGCCAGAAAGGAGTTCTCGACGGGTTTCTTGAACTCGCGGATGCGAGCCAAACCTGCCTCGACGCGCAAACGGGCGCGCTCCGCGTCGACGCGGGCCTGGATTTCGCGGTCGAACTCAAGTTGGTTCTGGAGGTCCTGCTTGGCTAGCGGCATCTCGCTTCTCCTAGGGTTAGGGTGGGTTTCGACTTAGAAGACGGCTACTCCATCTGGCCCTTCATGCCCTGGAAGCCGTGCGCCAATTGCTTGAAGAAATACTTGATTACGCGCTGGTCGTTGTAGCACCAGCCCAGGATGTGGTTCAAGGTTGAGAAGCAGTGAGTCTGGCACGTTTCCTTCTGCTTATCGAGCTGCTTGGTTTCGAACTTATGCGCGTCCACCGTGCCCCAGTCGTAGTTGGCCGTGTACATGGGAAAGCAAGGAGCGAGCGACCCATCCACGCGGATGATCATGGAGTTCTGCCCGGCCCGGCAGTTCCACGGGAAGTGGTTGCCCTTCATGAAGTCCACCATCTGCCATAAGCGCGCGTTGGAGTTGACCATCTTGTAGCCGGAGTTCTGCTTTTCCGTCAGCCACTGGATGGTTTCCTCGACCAACGGCCAGTCTTGCCTGCGTATATAGGTGTCATTCGAGTCCGGGTCGTTGTGCTTGAAGTGCTCGTCCTGCTCCAAAAGCGGCGACTCGTTGATGTGGTAATCCGTCGCGATGCCGTTCTCGTGCGCGATCTCGGTAAGTTGACGGACGTCGTCGAGATTGTTGCGGCAGATATTGATATTGAGGAAGACCGAATAGCCGTAGCCGTACTGCTTGCGGATCAGATAGTCGACCTGCTTATGGATCGGTGCCAGTGCCTTAGGGAGAGACTTTTTCAATTCGACCGAGTCGACGGCAATGTTGAAGGTGGACATGCCCGCATCGGCCAACTTATCGATGACCGGAAGGCTCAGGAGCCGGGCATTGGTCGGCAGATAGATCCAGAAGTCTTTCTTGGCCGCATAGGCGGTGATGCGGTGGATCAGGTCCGGCCGCAGCAGCGGCTCGCCTCCCATAAAAGCCAGGACGCGGTTGCCCGTGCCGTGCAGCCAGTCGATGGACCGCTTGGCCACGTCCTCGGTCATACCCTTAATTTTGTTGTCGAAGGCCCAGCAGTAATGGCAGTCGAGGTTGCACTTAAACTCGGTGAAAAGGTAGGCGATGAGCGGGTGGAAGTCGCCGGATGTTACGCGCGAGCGGATGTAGGGAAAGAGCCAGCCGCGCATGGCGTGGTAGATTTGCCCGGCGGACCACTTACGCTGCTCGGGCGGCGACCAGGGCGCGTCGAACTCGATGGGGCCCAGAAGCTCGGGCCGCTGCGGAAAAACGGGGTCAGGAAAGACTTGAGGAGGCCCGGCGGGCTGGTAGCGCGCCGCAGGGCCGGGCTGCCGGGTTAGGAGATTGTGCAGCGGCACATCGAGGCGGAAGTTTTGCGTGTTCTCGCCCGTCGAAACTTCTTCAAGCATCTTTCAGACCTCCCATGAGGGTTCAAGGGAAAACTGCTCTACAGGCGGCCGGGAGGGGTGCGATCCGGCGAGAAGCGCCTGAGGGAACCGCGCAGGAGCGCGGAAGAGTGCCTGGGGTAGCCTGCGGTCAAAGCGCCGCGTTGAAGAGGATAGTAACGGGATAAAAACGGGACGCGCAAGGGGCAGGGACGGAAAAAGTGAGATTCTTTCTGCTGTGGGTGGCGGCGAACAGCTTGTAAGCGTAAGACTTAGCGCGAAAACGCGGAGCTCCGCCGGGCCGGCGGGGTTGCTTTCCAAGGTATCGGGCTTGGAAAGCCACTCCGGATCAAAACACGCGCGTAGCGGCTGCTCTAGGAGAGCATCTCCTTCAGCTTCGAAAATAGCGACCTGGATGTGGGCGCGTTTTCGACCGTGACGCTCTCGCCGAACTGCCGGATCAGCTCACGCTGCTCGCGGGTCAGCTTCTTGGGTGTCTGCACCTGGACCTCAACGATTAAGTCGCCGCGGCCGTGCTCATTAAGATACGGCACGCCTTTGGACCGCAGGCGGAACTCCTTACCGGACTGGGTTCCCTCGGCGATCTTGATCTTCGTGTCGCCTTCGAGAGTTTGGATCGCGATCTCATCGCCGAGCGCGGCCTGTGTGAACGAGATAGGCACCACGCAGTGCAGGTCATTGCCGTCGCGCTCGAAGAACGGGTGCGGCTTGACCGTGAGCACGATGTACAGGTCTCCCGGCGGCCCGCCGAACCGGCCCGCGTCGCCACCGCCCGAGTAGCGGATGCGCGTACCCTCCTCGACGCCGGCTGGGATGGACACCCGCACGGAGTGGGGTTTTTCCTGCCGTCCATCGCCGTGACAGGCGGTGCAGGGGTCGGTGATGATCTGACCGGTGCCGCCGCAAGTGGTGCAGGTGCGGGCGACCGAGAAGAAACCCTGCTGGAAGCGGACCTGCCCGCGCCCGCCGCAGGTGCGGCAAACCTGAGGCCCTTTGTTGGATCGGGTGCCGGTGCCGGTGCAGACCTCGCACGGCTCCATGCGCTTGACGTTGACCTCGATCTCCTTGCCGAACACAGCCTCGGCGAAGTCGATGGTCTGGTCGAAGCGGAGGTCGCGACCCTTTTGCGCGCGCGAGCCGCGGCCGCCTCGTCCCCCCTGCCCGCCGAACATCTCGCCGAAGATATCCCCGAAGATGTCCCCGAGGTCCTGCGCGTTCGCGAACGGGTCGCCCTGCGGCCCGCGCGCGCCGGAAACGCCCTGGTGCCCGTAGCGGTCATAGGCGGCGCGCTTTTCCGGGTCGCTCAGGACTTGGTAAGCCTCGGAGCACTCCTTGAAGCGCTCTTCCGCGGCCTTGTCGCCGGGGTTGCGGTCGGGGTGGAACTGCATGGCGAGCTTGCGGTAGGCGCTTTTCAGCTCGCCGTCGGAGGCGGATCGGGAGACCTGGAGAGTTTCGTAGTAGTCGGCTTTGGTCACGGAGTCGGTCACGGTCGATGGCTCTTGGGGTTAGGGACAGGGAAGCCGCGCCTGCTCGGGCCGGGCTTCGATGTGCAAGAGAAGCAGGTCCTTCGCTGCGCTCAGGACGAGCCTTGGTTCGCGGACGAGTTCGAAAAGTTATGCTTCCGTTTGCTGCGGGTTCACGGCGACGCGGACCAGTGCCGGCCGCAGAAGACGCTCGCGGATGCGATAGCCGCGCCGGACCTCCTCGTGCACGAACCCGTCCGGGGTGCCGGCGGTTTCCACGTTGCCGAGCGCCTCGTGAAAGCGCGGGTCGAACGGCGCGCCAACTGTTTCGACCGCGGCGACGTTGAGCGAGCGCAGGGCCTCGTCCATCTGCTTGGCGATCAGCTCGACGCCGCCCTTGAGCTGCTCGAGCGTTCCGTTTGCCTTGAGGGCGAGCTGGAAGTTGTCGAGCACCGGGAGGAACTGCTCGACGGCCGCCCCGGTGGCGTAGTCGCGAAAGTCCGCGCGCTCCTTGTCGGCGCGGCGGCGGGCGTTTTCGAACTCGGCCTGGAGCCGGGCCAAACGGTCGAGTAGGCCGTCGCGCTCGGTGCGCAGACGGTCGGCCTCGCCGGGCTCCTCCGGGCTCATGGTTCCTGCGGTGCGCTCCGGCCCTTCAAAGCCCGTGGTCACGGCATCGGCGGGGTCGGAAACAGGGTCGGTGTTCTGGATGGCTTCCAGCAGGGACTCGGAAGTTTCGGGGCGGGTCTGGCTCATGGGGTCGTCCTCTAGGGCGGATACGGAGTCGTGTGCGCCGCCGGGACGACGGAGCTTGTCGAATTGCTCGCGGATTCGGTCCTGGATGGTGGGGCGCATGGCTCTATTTTCCCACGTTTCCTTTTAGGCGGGTTCAGGGCTTAACCGGCCGGGATGAGCCGGCGCTCGCGCAGGAGCTGGAACAGCTCGAAAAACGAGGCCGGCGTGGACTGGAAGCCGCAAAACCCGCGTTCGCGGCTCCGGGTCATGTCGTTGACGCACTCGATCTCCCGGCCCAGGTCGCCGTCGGTGTGCCATCCGGAGGCGAGCTTGTGGAGATCCGGCTCCGCGAGGCCG